>DATHPV010000559.1:0-5181 GCA_035483495.1 Puia sp. | reverse complement strand
AACTTCAGGTCCGATATATCTTGAAAGCAGGAAACAAATGCCGGAAACAACACAGATGCAGCCCGCGCTTATCAGATATTCCATTTTCGGACTGATACTGATGCCGATCGTAAACGACTTTTCTTTCATGAATTTCGTAATATACCCTTTTACGCAAAAAGGAAGCTAAACCAGCTTCCTTTTTTTCTTCCTAAAAAACAAACAGCAAGATGAATGAGTTTTCTTAATATATCAGTCAGTGATTCGTGATTTCAATTTCTTTCAGTCCGGTTGGCGTACCTACCAACAAAGTTCCCTGTACATAATTTTCATTGTGCTGGCTGATGTCGAGTCCCTCCTGTTCTTCTTTATCGCTGACACGAAGCGGTACAATGAAATTGATGAATTTAAAAATGAGAAAAGAGACCGTGAAACTATATGCAACCGCAATCAGCATGGCTTTCAACTGGATCAGAAAAAAACTGAAATTTCCATAAAACCATCCATTATTTCCAGCCGCATTCACGGCCTTCGTGGCAAAGATTCCCGTCATCAGCATACCAACCATTCCGCCAACGCCGTGACAGGGAAATACATCCAGTGTGTCATCTACCAGTGTTTTGGATTTTAAATGCACCACCAGATTTGAAATCATCGCAGCTACGACACCTATAAAAATACTTTGTGGAATGGCAACAAATCCTGCAGCCGGTGTAATGGCTACCAGGCCAACTACAGCGCCGACACAGAAACCAATAACAGACGGTTTTTTCCCGCGCATAACGTCGAAAAACATCCAGGATAATCCGGCTGCAGCCGCAGCCGTGTTCGTCGTTGAAAAAGCGGAAACTGCAAGAGTGTTGGCTGCCAGTGCAGAGCCGGCGTTGAAGCCAAACCATCCGAACCAAAGCAGGCCCGTTCCAATTAATATGTAAGGAATATTTGCAGGCTTTCCCTCAATCTTTTCAATATGTACTCTTCTTCTTTTTAAAACCAATGCCCCTGCCAGTGCTGCACAGCCCGCGGAGATATGCACAACAGTACCGCCGGCAAAATCCAGGGCTCCCATTTTTGCAAGAAATCCATCCGGATGCCAGCTCCAGTGTGCCAGTGGTGCATATACAAAAAGACTGAACAATATCGTAAACAACACATAGGAAACAAAACGCATGCGTTCAGCTATGGCGCCTACTACAAGTCCTGGTGTAATGATGGCAAACATCAGCTGAAACATGGAAAACAAAGATTTTGGTATAGTAGGCGCCCCTACCCAGGCTGGTCCAGACGCGACTCCTTTATAAAACAGATGGGTGAGAGGATTACCAATAACTCCATTGATACTATCGCCGAAACAAAGACTGAAACCTATCACGATCCACAAAACACCCACCAGACCCGCCGCCACTGTGCTCTTCATCATGGTAGAAAGCACGTTTTTCCGGTTTACCATGCCGCCATAGAAGAATGCCAGGCCGGGTGTCATTAAAAAAACCAAAGCTGTTGCCACCAGTATCCAGGCAATATCAGCAAGATTGTACTTACCCTCGTCGAAATTGGGAAGGGTAGGAACAAAAAGTACTGCCAGTGAGAGGAAAAACAGAATGATAAAAGGAGCAGATGTTTTGATTCTCATAACCGGGTTTTTATAGATTTATAAATAAAATATAAATTATTTATGGAAAAATATAAAAATAATATAAAACATAACTCACTGTCTTTATATATATTTTAAGTTAATATGAACGAAATGCCTGGGTTAAGTACTGTTTATTAATTGGTTATGTTCGTAAATAAGTATTTTACTGATAAACTGATGGGCGAAACTGAATGTTAGATTCTTGTTTCCACCAAAACTTTATAAAGAAAAGATAAAGACATCATACGCTTTTTCTTCTGAAAAGATTAGGAACCGAACCAACCTTAAGAATCTGATAGTTGTCAAAGTACAGAAGAGTGGTTGGCAACCGATGAAAGATGCTGGAGATAACCGCCAGATAAACTGAGGGTCTGATCTATCTGAACTAAAAAAATATTCTTTATTAATCCCTAAATCACGTCATCAATTTTGGTAAATACTGCTTTTCCTGCGAACCTGCCACCCTGCTTTTGCACATTTCAATTAACCATCTTTTCCAAACTCAATACTTTCTGAAAAATTACTTTCCATATCTATGCAAGCCCGGTTGTCAATTTCTCACCGGATCATCGATCCAATATTTTCATGGTAGAATATTTTATTTACCCCTAAACTTTAGACCATGAACCATCATTTTATTCTGAATAATATTATCGTTTTTTCTTTCATCTATATATTTTTCATATGCAGCAAAAATGCGCAGGAAGCGAAAGAAAATACTTCGGATACCAAGGTTCTGATGGGAGAATCAGAAGATATTGATTCCAATAAAAAAGACCTTCCCGAATAGGAAGGTCTTTACTTTTAAATTTATTTATAAAATTAATAAGGAAAAAGAATCGGAACTGTTTTGATTCCAAGATATGACCAAACGACTTCGAAATAATAATTGCCATTACCCGGACAACCAGTCGCATTCCCACTTTGATCAAGTCCGTATGTGATCGTTGAATTTAAACTGTCTGACAGCAGAATCTGATTCTGACCACTCACCAGTCTGAAATCGCAATCCTGACGAAATACTTTTGGTGCAGTAATACGAGACACAAATGTTGTTCCGAAACGATTCGATCCCCATTCAGCAATATCGCTATAGGTTCCATCACTATGTGTTCCGGTAGTAGTTAATACGATACCGTTATTATAAGTGTATACACGTTGCTTGGCAGTCTGCCAGGTACGTGTAAGATTATCCGCAAATGTGATTGTAAAGTTATCATTCAGCGTATGCGTTATGCTACCGAGATTAGCGAGGTCTATAAGGCTACCACCACTAACATTTGTAAAACTGCGTGTACCATTAAGAGTGATCGACTTCTTGTCGCTCATACGGGTAATTAAAAGATTCTGTACCGCAACATTTACAACCGCGCCCTTATCTTCCCAATGAACTCCCTGGGCTATGGAGACTACTACAACTCCTGTGCGGGTTCTGTTTCCCCAGCAATTCGTACCATCATAGTTAATAGTTATTGTTCTTGGATTTACTGTTGTGTCTATAACAATGGACGCATCACAGATTAACGAGTCAATGGTTATTTGACCAGTGCCTTGTGTATGTGTTACTGAATTGACACTATTTACTCCAACCATTCCTGATCTTACAACTGTTGCAGAATTGCCGTTGATGGATGACTGACTGCTGAGCGCAGCATTTATATCATTGGCCATTATATCTGCTTCATTGGAAACCATGGTCTGATCATCAGCCTGGGTTTGTACCGTAGTAGCGTTGTTGTTAGTATTATTATTGGTATTGTCCTTTTTGCAGGAAATCACCAAACTAAATAACGCGATAACAATAATTGCGATGCGTGATTGATTGCGGGGATTCATAGTTGTTTTTTAAAGAAAGTTTGTACGCATAAAAACGTATATATAGCTTTCTTATTACTTCTAAAGGGCCCGTTATGCTGTTAAATGCATGTGAATGCCGATTTGGGAAAAATCGTTCATCGCAGGCAGTCGAAAAATTAAAAGCGAACTATTTAGTATCAATAACGAACAGTCGGATAAGGGCCTCTGTTCTAACCATTTAGATATCAATAAATAACAAAATGGCAGGATCTTGGTATTAACTGACTGTTATGACAATAAAATACCTGCGGGTGGCTCTGCGCAATCTGAGAAACAATAAAACCTTCAGCTTTTTGAATATCCTGGGTTTTGGTATAGGCATTGCCTGTGCAGCCTTGATTTTTTTATGGGTGGAAGATGAAATGAATTTCGACGCCAATAATCTCAAAAAAGACAGAATATTTCTGGTCAAGATGAATGCAAAGATGGATGCTGGAATGTTTACCCATTCCTCTACCCCGGGACCATTGGCAGAAGCTTTACAAACAACTGTACCAGGAATCGCATCTGTCTGTCGTGTGACCGAAGGCCTGGAACCGATGAAGTTCAACATCGGGGATAACGCAGTTTATGCTTCAGGCAAATATGTGGAACTGGCATTCTTTAAAATGTTCACGTTGCCATTTGTTCAGGGTAACGCACAAACTGCTTTTTCCCAATTGCATTCCATGGTTATCACGGAAACAACGGCGAAGAAATTTTTTGGAGACGATAAAAATGTTATAGGCAAATCGATCCGTTCCAATGATAAACAGGACTATGTCGTTTCGGGAGTATTGAAGGATCTGCCTGAGAATTCAACCATCCAGTTCGAATGGCTGGCGCCGTTTCAGATTTTCTATCTTCAAAACGAGTGGTTGAATGGATGGAACAATTTCGGCCTTACTACATATGTTGAATTGAAAAGGGGTGTCGATCCTGCAATCATTAATAAAAAAATATCAGATCCTTATTACGATTTTACGACGCAGAAAAAAGAAGCCACGGTTTCAACTGACCATGTCTATTTATTCGGCATGAATCACTGGCGTCTTTATAACGATTTTGACAATGGAAAAGAAACGGGTAGTGGAAGAATTCAATTTGTTCATTTGTTTTCACTGATAGCCTGGATTGTTTTATTTATTGCCTGTATAAATTTCATGAATCTTTCCACCGCACGCAGCGAGAAAAGAGCGAGGGAAGTTGGTGTACGTAAAGTTCTGGGAGCAGGAAAAACAAGCCTTATACTGCAGTTTGTGGGTGAAGCATTGTTCATGTCCCTGCTGGCCATGCTGGCGGCCATTCTTATGATGTCGCTAGCGCTGCCTTTTTTTAATCAGCTGGTTCAGAAAGATCTTTCGCTTGGACTGAATATTCCTTTTCACTGGATAACACTTTTGTTATTAACCCTGATATGCGGACTGGTGGCAGGTAGTTACCCATCGTTCTATTTGTCTTCCTTTAATCCGGTGTTTGTATTAAAGGGAATGAAAATAAAAACGGGCAACGCCACCATCGTTAGAAAAGGCCTGGTAGTACTGCAGTTTACTGCTTCCATTATACTGATCATCGGTACGATAGTAATTTATCAGCAGATCAGACATGTAAAGAACAGGGATCTGGGTTTTAACATAAACCATCTGATCCAAATGAATGTGAATGGATCCATGCAAAAAAATTTCGAGTCGATCAAACAGGAATTTATTCAAACAGGTCTTATAGAAAAT
>DATHPV010000558.1:0-3624 GCA_035483495.1 Puia sp. | reverse complement strand
CAAGTGGTTCTTACCGAATTGTCCGGTTGCGTAACCCATTGACTTGAGCACCGTAGCAATCGTAGGTGCAGCGTCCGGCATTCCTATTTTCGATCCGGCCTGTCCAACAGTAGTCATACCGGTTCTTATTGGAAGCTCTCCGGTAATGAAATTTGCTCTTCCGGCTGTGCAACTTGCTTCCGCATAATAATCTGTAAACAACATGCCACCTTTGGCCAATTTGTCAAGATTTGGAGTTCGGCCTGCCATCATACCGCGACTATAAGCCCCGATATTCCAAATTCCAATGTCATCGCCCATGATGACGATAATATTTGGTTTTTTAGTTTGTGCGCTGGAAGGCACCGTGAAAAATATTAATAATAGCGCAACCGCTATTTTTAATATTTCAAAAAGTTTTGTCTTTGTTTTTAACATGTGGATTTGATTTAATGATTAATTGAAGTGGAAATAAAACGGAAATGATGTTTAATTTTGGAAGGAAATGAAAGGTAGCCCTAATCTCACCTTAACCAACATCCGTTTTAGGTAAAAAGTAAATTTAACCGTTAAACACAGGCAGTGAATTCATTTAACTGATGGTTCGAAAATATCAGTTGAGCAGGTTTTCGACACAATTATCATTAAATCGACTTGCATTAAATTTGTTGTTTAACGACCTGCATGCATCCCCAAAAAGACAAACTGGATATTATTAATGAAGTATTGGAAGAATGTATCCTTGCTTATCCTGTGTCGTCTTTTATAATCAGTTTGTATAAACAGTATCAGCAAAGGGGGTCACTGAGTAAAAAACAATTGCAGGGATTGTATGGAAAAGCATCCAATATTGAAGGATTGCCGCCTGGCAAACTTGCGACAATCGAAGCGATTATAAAAAGAATGCCTACCAGATATAAATCTGAACTACCAGAACCTACGCCATTATTTGAAAAGGATAAATCCACCGGGCTGTTGATTGAAGAGATATTATTGAAATTCCCCCATCACAAGAGAGTTCTTTTTCTGAAAGCCAAGTTTGATAACAATGAACCGCTTTCTTTGACCGATCTGGCGGATTTAAAGCGATTTAAATCTCTGGTAAAATAATTTCGGATAAATATATACTTGCGCTAAAAGATCTTTTATAAATAAGAGAGAATTTCGCGGTTATTTTTTTGCGCCTGGTATTTATTGAGTTTTGTGAGTAAGGAAATAAAATCGTTCTGTTCCTTTATAGTAAGATCTCCTAAAAAATCGGTGAAAGTTTCGGCAATCATGCGGAAGCTTTTCTCCAGTGTCTTTTTTCCTTTTGGAGTCAACCGGAGCCGGGTTGCCCGTTTGTCGTCCGGATCAGTTTTTTCTGTTACCAGTTTTTTTAAAATTAGCCGGCGTAAAATATCGCGCCCCGTAGAAAATTCAACCATATTTTCCTTGCTGAGGTCGTTCTTATTGGGCCTGTCCATTTTGCTGATCTGATAAAGAAAATTATACTCGTGTTCTTTTGTAAGACCGAGTGCTTTAACCGTGGGTTTAACATACATACCTAAATAACAGCGCAATCGCGTAATCAAAATAGCTGATTGAACAGCATTCGAGACTTCTTTGTAATTTTCGGATACAGACTTTGCTTTTTTTCCAAAACGTTTCCCCGCTAAAAGCCAGTTTGCAAAATCGTAAATATCATTTCGGGGATTCTCTTCTATAAATTTTTCCCATTGATCCAAGAGGGGTATAACGGACGTATTTTTCATTTCCTGAAATTAAACTATTCTGTTTAATTTATTATTCCTAATTAAGCGTTTTTGCTATATTTATTGTAATTTAGAGCAATTTCGCTCTAAATTAATTTATCTCAAAAAGGAGCCATGAATCTTATAGGAATTGAAAAAACCATGTGGTCAGTCATTTTTATTTATTGGCTGGTTTCATCTTTTGCCGTAAAAAAAACAGTAAAAAGGCAATCCGGAAAAGGGAGAATTCTTTATATCATTTGTGTATTAACTGCTTTTATGTTCCTTTTCGGCAATTATTTTTCAATCGATTTTCTTGATCAGACAGTATTTCCTCAAACTTATAACTGGCGGATTACCGGATTGATTTTTTGCGCGTTGGGTTTGACGTTTTCCCTGATGGCCAGAATCTGGCTGGGGGGAAACTGGAGTGGCCGGATAACTGTTAAGGAAAATCACGAACTTATTCAATCGGGCCCTTATGCAGTAACAAGGAATCCGATTTATACGGGCTTTTTACTCGCATTTATTGGTTGCAGTATGACACTTGGCCAGGTAAAGGGATATATTGGGATTATTTTTCTTGTTGCCTGCATTCTCATAAAGGTATTTCAGGAAGAAACCTTCATGCTTGACGCATTTGGAGATAAATTCACCGCCTACAAATCCAAAGTAAAACGATTGATCCCATTCATTTACTGAGTAGTCTTTCGGAAGAGCCAGGATAGAAAATTATTTCGACCGATATCGATCAGATCAAACATGACTTGTTTCTGCCGCAATGGTTTTAGCATTAACGAATTCCAGGATGCCATGTCTGCCCAGCTCGCGACCGTAGCCGGAATTTTTAATTCCACCGAAGGGTAAACGGGGATCTGATTTCACAAGCGCATTAATAAATACCGCACCGGTTTCCATTTGCCTTGCCAACGAAACACCCTTATCCAGGTCCTTTGTCCAAATGCTGCCCGATAGCCCGTAAGAAGAATCATTGGCAAGTCGGATAGCTTCTGTTTCATCTGATGCGACTGTTATAGCAGCCATTGGGCCGAAAGTTTCTTCGTCAAAAGACGGCATACCTTTTTTAACTTCTGTTAGGAGTGCCGGTTTGAAATTGCATCCATCTACTTCACCGCCCCATACCAATTTTGCGCTCATTTCTACAGAGATTCTCAATTGTTTCTCCAATTTTTCAACAAGATCAGGTCTTGCCATTGGACCTGTAGTAACCGAACCGTCAAAAGGATCTCCCTGTTTTAGTTTTTTTAATTGTAAAATGAATTCCTGCATAAAATCCTGCAATGCTTCCTTCAATATTATAAATCGTTTTGCTGCGATACAGGATTGTCCGGCGTTGAGCATCCTGGAATTCAAAGCAACAGAAACAGCGTTCTTCATATCAGCATCCGGCAGAACGATTAATGCATCAGATCCGCCTAGTTCCAAAACTGTTTTTTTTATATATCGTCCGGCTATTGACGCAACCGAGCTTCCTGCTCTTTCACTACCGGTTAATGTTGCAGCGCGTACTTTACCAGATGCCAGTATTTTTTCAACAGCAGGCGTATCTATTATAAGGCTGGCAAATACACCGGCCGGAGCACCAGCTTCTTTAAATATTTTTTCCAGTGCCAATGCGCAGCCGCAAACGTTTGGTGCGTGTTTAAGAAGGGTTGTATTTCCTGCCATCAGGGTTGGTGCTGCGTATCTGAATACCTGCCAGAATGGAAAATTCCAGGGCATAATCCCCAGCACAACACCTATGGACTCATAAGAAACAAAACTGCTGGTATAACCAGCTATTAAAAATTCATCTTTTAAAAAAGACTCAGCATGATCTGCATAATATTCAGCGGTGACTGCACATTTTTCAACTTCTGCCCTGGATTCCGAAATTATTTTCCCCATTTCA
>DATHPV010000557.1:0-3027 GCA_035483495.1 Puia sp. | reverse complement strand
GTGGAACTACCGATGCCGCAGTTTGTCCGGGTACCGTATTGATTTCCAGAAGAAATGGTTCATTCTTAATTTCATCATAAATCATATCTATCCGTATTACTCCGCTGCAGTTAAATAGCCGGTAAATTTTTTTTGCTATCTCTCTCACCTTAACGGCTTTGGAATCCTCCAGTTCAGCCGGTGTAATTTCTTCTGAAAATCCCGGAGAATACTTGGCTTCAAAATCAAAAAATTCCTTAGAGGTTTTTACTTCTGTAATCGGAAGAACGACAATTTCATCACCCGAACGAAAAACGCCTACTGTAAATTCCCTTCCGGTTATAAATTCTTCTACAAGCACCTGATCATCTTCCCGAAACGCTTTGACCAGAGCCTCTTTGAGATCTTCTTTTCTATTCACTTTGGACATCCCGATACTAGAACCACCGTTGTTGGGTTTTACAAATACGGGCATTTTTACCAATTTGCCCAGCTCTGCTGCATCAGGATTATCCTGCTTAAACAGGTGTACAGAATGCGATACATTTATTCCTGCGAAAGCCGCTACAGCAACCGTGTATCGTTTGTTGAAGGTAATGGCAGATGTTGCGGCATTACAGGTTGTATAAGGGAGATTCATCAGATCGAAATAACCCTGCAGTTTTCCATCTTCACCCGGTGTTCCGTGAATACCTATCAGTACTGCATCAAATTTGATCTTCTTACCATCTATGATAAGCGTAAAATCATTCCTGTCAACCTGGACTTTTTTACCATCTTTTCCGGTATGAAACCAGTCGGTGGGAGTTATATCGATGCGGTATAAATCATAAGCATTTTTATCTACCTCGGCTTCCATGGTGATCGCACTCTTGTATGAAACTTCCGCTTCACCGGAATAGCCTCCGGTTACAAATGCAATAGTCTTCTTCATGTATTGGGTTTAAATATTTGGAGGAATAATCAGAGGTGCAGTTTTTCTTTCTTTGCCAACAACTCCTCCACTGTTTCACGGTACATTTCATCGGGAACACAAACGTCTACCGGACAAACAGATGCGCATTGAGGTTCCTCGTGGAAACCCTGGCATTCAGTACATTTATTGGGTACGATGTAATAGACATCCACCGCAACCGGACTGTTTCTCTGATTTGCATCGATGACAGTACCATCCATCAGGGTGAAGGGACCTTTTACCGAAGATCCATCAGATATAGCCCATTCCACACCACCTTCATAAATGGCATTATTTGGACATTCCGGTTCGCAGGCGCCGCAATTAATACATTCATCTGTTATCTTGATCGCCATAATATTGTTGTTGTTAGGATTTGAATAGATTTAATTTCGCGGCACAAAGATAATCTGAAATATGGATTTGGAGAACCGTATCAGCTTACTGGTAGAACTGGGAGAATACATGCTTTCGGACGATGCCCAATGGACGATGGCAAAAACACGTGCTTTCCAGCATAACCCCTGGTTTATCCCGGATTTTATCGAAATGGCAGTGAGAAATATTACTTCCAGGTATTTGGGACGGAATTTACTGGAAGAATGGACTCAGTATTACCAATTTCCATCGGCAAACGAATCGCCAAAAAATGTCGGGATCGTAATGGCCGGAAATATTCCGCTGGTCGGGTTTCATGATTTTCTGTCCTGTTTCATTAGCGGTAATCGTCAGTTTATTAAGCTTTCAACCAAAGACTCCATCCTGTTTACCTCGCTTCTGAATTTCCTGGTAAAACGATGCCCCGAAGTTGCCCAATATGTTCAGATCACCGACATGCTTAAAGGCATGGACGCATACATCGCTACGGGCAGCAATAACTCTGCGCGATACTTTGAATATTATTTTGGGAAATATCCCAGTTTGATACGTCGCAACAGAACTTCCATCGCTTTATTACAAGGAGATGAAACGCGTGAGGAACTTGAAAAACTTGCTGATGACGTTTTCATGTACTTTGGCTTGGGTTGTCGTAATGTCACACAGATTCACGTGCCTGAAAATTATGACTTCATACCTCTGCTGCAGTCTTTTCGAAAATACCAATGGGTGGCAGATCACAATAAATACAAGAACAACTATGACTATCGTCTATCACTGGCTATCTTAAATAAGCTTTACTACATGACTAACGACTGCCTTCTTTTATTGGAAGACAAATCACCATTTTCCCCGATCTCAGTATTGAACTATGCCTTTTATCGCGATAAGAAAACAGCTCTCCCATTTCTGGAAAACCCGGAACTGCAATGTGTAGTCGGCCGGGAGTACATTCCTTTTGGTAAAAGCCAGCAACCAGACCTTACTGACTATGCCGACGGACGAGATACCATGAAATTTTTAAGAGCACTCTGAATGAATGTCAGTTATTGCATGCTAAAATTTCTTTTGTAAATTTGGAGAACTGCCATCTACGAAGGTCTTAGTAAATTATTTGTTAAACTGAACAGGTGGTAATAACCTAAATTCTTTCCGGTCGTTACTTTGGTACTCGTTGGGCATGTCGTTTGACAAGAAGTAATGTCCGATCATTGAAAAAAAAATTTATAATAATGAAATTCAGACAAGTTGCCGGCATTGCATTTATAAGTGCAGCTACTACCCTCGGCAGTTTATGGGGGTATAATCATTTTAAACCCAGTGGAACTTATTCCTATTCTCCTAACGGAACAATCTCTTATGTGCAGGATTCAGGCAGGGTACCTTCGAATTACGCAAAGTTTTTTGAAGGTGGAAAATCAGCCGGACCAGCGGATTTTGTAAGTGCCGCAAGTGCAGCTATACCCGCTACGGTTCACATAAAAACAAAGACCGTGCGCCAGGTTAGCAATAACCTGCCAAGAAAAAATCCCTTTTCTGATTTGTTCGGAATTGATCCCAATGATTTTTTTGGTGATCGTTCCCGCTCAATGCCTGAAATGGGTTCTGGTTCAGGCGTAATTATTAGTGAAGACGGTTATATCGTAACAAACAACCACGTGGTGGATGGTGCTGATGAAGTAACAGTTACTCTCAGTAATAAAAAGTCTTTCAAG
>DATHPV010000556.1:0-4299 GCA_035483495.1 Puia sp. | reverse complement strand
GATGTCCATTCGTAAGAGTGAATGGTGGTGTATTTACCTGGCTTGTAATGTTTGTTAGCAATTTCTATTTCATATTTCCAGTTAGCGGCGATAACCTTCGGGTCTACGAGATAATCGATGGGTTTTGCATGCACCATGGATAATGCCATGGTAGAATATGCTGCAAAAGCTGAATCCTTATTGCCGGCATTCACTAATTTACCAACTGGACTTTTTGACAATGGATTTGTAGTGTCAATCAGTAGCTGATTGATACCCAGGTATTCAGCGTGATCAGTCAGGCAGGTAAAATCAAGACCCTGCTTGCGTTGCATTTTAACTCCCAGGTATTCTATTTCTCCACCCGCATCAAAATCGTAGGTCTGATCGGGCGTTGTACGACTCCCAAAATTATAAGCGTCAAATGACATCGTTGAATGCGTGTGCGTGCTGCCGAAATAACAGTTTTTATCCGGATTGCGTGGAGGCATGCCCGTTGCAACTGTGGAATCACTCCCTTTCGTTGAATCAGTTGTCACTTCTTTATTGGTTCCGCTGCTATTACAGGACGTAAATACAACAAAAGCCATCAAAAAAAATAGCGGAGCTTTCATGTCATTATTTTTTAAGTGAAGGAATCCTTAACCTAAGTTACAGACTATTGAGTTCGGGCATATTCAAACCAGGAAGGATTTAGCCTGTATTTTACCGTTAAATGAAGTGCCCGGCATAAAATCAGGAAGGGAAATAGATTACAGCCAGTCTCTGGAAAAACCAGAATGCCGCCATGCAGCCAATGGCATAGGGTGGTATCCAGCGGGACCATACCGGGAGATTCTCAAACAACTTTTTGATGACCCAGATCAGCAGCATCACCACAAAAATAAAAATGAGTTGCCCGGTTTCCACGCCAACATTAAACAAAAATAAAGTGAGCGGGATATCATGTACCGGCAAACCAACATTGGCCAGGGCACCGGCAAAACCAAATCCATGAAGTAAACCGAAAATAAAAGCTACTACCCAGGGGTACTTACTGCTGAAAACTGCCTTACCACGGTAATAATTCACCAGTTCCACCGCAAGAAATATGATACTTAAAGCAATGACCGCCTCCACAGGCGCCGAAGGAATATGAACCCAGCCCAGGGTGGCGGCGGCCAATGTAATACTATGCGCTATGGTGAAAGCGGTTATCGTTTTGATCAGTCTTCTTTTGCCATTTACAATCAATATCAGGGCAAGCACAAACAGCAAATGATCAATGCCGAAAAGGATATGTTCAATGCCCAGGCGCAGATAATCGAATACCGGTAAGGCGGACTGCTGCGACTTACTGATAAACAGGGTGGGATCTGATGGACGAATTATCCTTGTGATATTTGTTCCATCAGCAAATACGATATGTACCAGCACATCAGTTATGGTATTTCTCAGTCCGTCAATCGTCAGCGTTTGTCCCGCTACAGTCTGAGTCGTTTTTATTTTCCATTGGCGTATCAACGCAGCGCCGGTTGCCGAATTAATGGAAACCGAATCGGTTAACCATCCTGATGATAAAACAGGCGTTAAATAAATTCCTGATTCTCCGGAAATGGGTTGTTTCCAGAATATATCAATCCGGTTTGCACTGACTTCTGTGATTTCCAAATAAGCAGGACGAATTTCATGCGCGACCGTCTGGTTCGCTAATACCAGCAATCCAAAAAAGATAAATATCCGTCTCATGTGGTTCATCATGATATCCAACTCAGTCGAGTTTTAATTCAATGGTATATTTTTCAACCAGTTTCTCTATAGCCTCATTATCCAATTTGTTTAATTGATCATTTTTATATGAATCAATTACCCTGTCTTTTATTTGGCTTAAAGGTGGGACAGCATTGGTCAGCCTTTTATTTACATACAAAAGATGCCAGCCATAACCTGATAAAAAAGGACCCCTCCACCTGTTTTCTTTTACCGTAAACAAAGAATCAGTAAACTGCGAATCGCCAAAAAGTCCCTGGGCCTCTGTTTTATTAATATCATTATAATCATATAAAAGCATAAAATGGTCCCCAAGTTCTGGCGCCCTCGATGGAGCAGGTTTGCTATCCATACTGTGCAAAACAGTTATTGCTCTTTGTTTTGCTTTTTCACTACTGCTATTATCGGCGCTGAAATAAATATGAGAGAAGAATACTTTGGGCGCTTCGGAAAACTTAGGGGCATTTTCTCTATAATAGGTTTCCAATACTGACAGACTGGGATCGGGAACCACAATATTGTCTTTAATAATGAAAGCCATTTTCTGCTGCAGTCGTCTTTTGATTATTTCGTCGTCCTGGTTTAATCCTAACTGTTGCGCTTCTTTTACCAAAACCTCCTGTTTAATATAATCATCCAGAGCGATCTTCAGCTCGTTGCTATTAGGAGTTCTCCCAAATTGCGTTTCCCAGGCCATGGTAAGTTTGGCAATTACAGCCTTGTCAATTAAAATTTTATGTGACTCACGGCGCCTTAATAAATAGAAGGAGGAAATGAAAATCACAAAACCTATCAGCAAAAAGTGAAGGAAAGGTTCTTTTAGAAAGCTTTTTATTCTTGTCGTCATTCAGATCAATAAATGTATATATTTCGAAGTTTAAAACTAATCGTAAATATAAATACTTAAACGGAAGGGCGCGAAATCGCGATTCAAGCTTAAAATATGGTAAATTGTCAGTGAGTGGACGCTATTAAAATTGAGTTTCGATAACCTATCAATGAATTTAAGAAATGAAAACTTTTTTTAGTTTTATATTTATCATCCCTTTTGTAATGTTTTCAAGGGCTCAAACACCACAAACATTGACTTTAAAACAGGTTCTTTTAAATCAATTAAAGACTACCCACAATAAGGAGGAATGGTTTGCGCCTCTGAATGTGGCGATAGACGGATTAACAGCCGATCAGGCAAACTGGAAAGAGAAGGGGGCTGATCATTCCATCGCCGAACTCACAACCCATCTCATTTTCTGGAATCAGGACCAGCTTTCAAAATTTCTGAACCAGCCTGAACCAAAATTTTCAGGCGACAACAATGAAACTTTCAAATCTGTTGACAATAATTCATGGCCTGCTACAGTAAAAAAAGCAGACTCTGTAATGATCAATTGGGAAAATGCCATTGAAGCAGCAGACGAAAATAAACTGGAAGCCTGGTACGTGATTATAAGTCATATCAGCACGCATAATGCTTATCACACGGGTCAGATAGTTTATATCAGGAAAGTGCAGGGGTCGTGGAATCCCGCACGGGGAGTTAAGTAAGTGTGAGAGTGTGAGAGTGTGAGAGTGGGGTGAACTACCGTCAACAAAAAAAGATATGCAAAATAGAAGAAAATTCCTCAGAAACAGTGCAGGCCTGCTCGGAACGCTGGCCATCCCATCATTTTTCCACACTCCCATACTCCCATACTCCCATACTGGTCCTGGTTTCCCTCCTCCGGGACTTCAATTGTTCACGTTTTTCAATTCGATTGATAACGATGTGGAAGGTACACTGAAACGTATTGCGGAGATAGGCTACATAAATATTGAATCTGCGTTCAGCAAAAAGGGTGGTTACTATGGACTCAAACCAAAGGAATTTGCTTCTTTGCTAAATGGCCTGGGGTTGAAATGGAAATCCCATCACGTATTAGGCGCTCCTTTTAAATTACCCCCCGGAGCAAAAATGCCGCTGGGTGCAGATGGTAAGCCAATCGTAATTCCGCCTATGAAAAATCTGCGCGACAATATGCAGGTACTGGTTGACGAAGCAGCCGAAGGTGGAGTGGAATATCTTGTTTGCGCTAATACACCAATCGGCACTTTGGATGAAATCAAATCGTCCATTGACGTATTGAACAGGACAGATGAAGCTTGTAAAAAAGCAGGTCTGCATTTTGCATATCACAATCATGATGCGGAATTTCGTGCAGTGGAAGGGAAAATCCCTTATCAAATGATACTTTCCGAAACAACCATGAAACTGGAACTGGATCTTGCCTGGGCTACCAAAGGCGGACAGGATCCTGTTGAATTATTCAAAAAAAATCCCGGAAGATTTCCATTATGGCACGTGAAAGATCTGGATAGCACACGTCAAACCATTCTTCCGGTGGGCAGTGGTACTATTGATTTTAAAAGGATTTTCGCGGAATCTGAAACAGCCGGTTTGAATTATTATTTTGTCGAACACGATATGCCTAAAGATCCCTGGGACAGTATCGAACAAAGCATTACTGTTCTTAAAACCTTGGCGCCCGTGAAATGATATATTAATTGGCATTTTCGAAGTGAAAATCATAATCC
>DATHPV010000555.1:0-2406 GCA_035483495.1 Puia sp. | reverse complement strand
TGATGAAATTCAGACAAATAAAAAAGAAATGATATGAAAAAATGGATACCCGATTTGCTGGTTGTTATTTTATTGCTTATCCCCTTTCTGTATCTTATTGAAACTTATTCTTCCCTGCCAGCTGTAGTTCCAACACATTTTGGCATCGATGGGAAACCAAACGGCTATAGTAGCAAATCAAGTCTCGTTTGGATACTTGGCTTCGTCGCCCTGATTTCAGGAGGCAGTTATCTTCTTATAAAAAATCTCCCTAAAATAGATCCAAAAAAAACAGCTGCTATGGCATCAGGAAAACTCCGAAATATAGCGCTGGCAGTTGTTGCCCTGATGACGGCAATTATGATTTCGATTATGTATTCTGCCATTCACGGAATTTTCTCATTCAACAGAATATTAAATCCACTACTGGGTATTTTTTTTACGATTATCGGCAACCTGATGTATAATATCAAGCCTAATTATTTTGTTGGAGTTCGTGTTCCGTGGACGTTGGAAAATGAAGATAACTGGCGTGCCACACATAGAGTGGCTGGGATCCTTTGGGTCATTTGCGGTTTGCTAATCACCATTTTTACTCTTTTTCTGCCTGCACAAACGGCAGAATATTTTCTAATATGTGGTACCGCAATTATGGCTCTGGTGCCAATTTTATATTCCTTCAACTATTTCAGAACGCATCGGACGAATATCTGAACTATTATAAAACATTCACCTCTGAATAATTTTCCTTTGTAATTCTGAATGTGGATTGGGCCTTACCTGTCTCATTCACAATCATAAAAACCACATTCATTTCAGTCAAGAGCCTGATCTTGTAATTAGGGTAAACAATATAAAACGATGTGCCATCCTTTGCAGCAAAGGCGTTGCCTATCTTATGAATAAAATCGCCCGCCTCATTCTTATTCCTGAAAACTATCGTACTGGTATCTTTCGACCTGCCCATAGTATTTCTATAGGAGAATAAATATTTTCCATCAGCCGCCGCAGTAAGGACAAATTCGGCGCCCTCGGCTGTAAGCATACCGGTTTTTTTTGCTGAGGCGGTTTTCGTTTGTGCGTGACCGGTTAAACCAATCAAAACTATGGCGACGGTCAAAAGAATTGATCTCATATATACCAAACTGCCTAAATCGTGCCGGCCTGGCAATGTTTTAGTCAGGTTTAAACCGTTGATATTGAATGGGGTTTTTGTAAGAATGGTTATAAAATAAAATAGTGGGGAAATTCTTGCCGATTCAATCTTGCGGACATGACGGATTTGTCATGATTTTTTGAGATAACGATAGAGAAAGGCAACAGTAAATCCGATGATTACATAAATTATCAGCCTGAAAGTTCGACTCCTCATACACTATTTATTTATTCCGGACGTATCCATGTAGAAAGATAAGGAAGATGAGAGAACAATCATAAATGCTGTCAATAAAATTTCAGGACTGCCTTTTATCACAAAGATAATGTCCAAAAGACCACTGGTAGATCTCAGAGTTGTAATTTTAGAACAAAGAGTATTGATGAAATTGTTTTGCAATTGCAGCATTTTTATTTTTTTTTTTACTGGTGTCTATGCTCAGCCCGACACACCGGCCAGACGGATATTGTTGCCGAATGGCTGGAGTCTGACTCCTCTTGGAAAATCGATACAGCTCGGAGACCTTCCCCTGAATGTCATCATTTCACCGCATAAAAAATATTTAGCAGTAACAAATAATGGCCAGAGCACTCAATCCATCCAGCTCATAGACCCTGTGAACGATCGTATTCTTTCTGAAGTAATCATACCTAAAAGCTGGCTGGGCCTTGCTTTCAGCTCAGACGAGAAATATTTATATGCTTCCGGGGGTAATGATAACCTGATTGTAAAATATCGGATTTCTGAAGGAAGACTTGTAGAAGAGGAAAAAATAAAACTGGGGGAACCATGGCCGGTAAAGATTTCCCCCGCGGGGTTACAGGTAGATGGCATTTCGAATACTCTTTATGTAGTTACCAAAGAAAATAATAGCCTTTATCTCGTCGATTTAAAAACAAAAAAAATACAAATATTTCCGCTGAGCGCAGAAGCGTACACCTGTCAGCTTTCAAAAAACAGTAAAGAATTATACATATCCTTATGGGGAGGTGGCCGGATACTCGTGTTCGACACACAAAAGAAGAAAATATCCGATAGCATATCCGTTGGTGATCATCCAAATGATATGTGCATTTCCAAAAACGGGCAAATATTATTTGTTGCAAATGCCAATGATAATTCTGTATCGGTAGTTAATTTGAAAAGTAGAAATGTTTTGGAGACATTGGATGCAGCCCTCTATCCGGGTTCGTCAGTAGGGTCCACCACGAATGGTGTTGCCCTGGCTGAGAATCAAAAAACACTTTTTATTGCCAACGCTGATAATAATT
>DATHPV010000554.1:0-7029 GCA_035483495.1 Puia sp. | reverse complement strand
AAAATTATTATACAACATCATGCTGAAAAGCCATTTAACGGTTTAAAAAAACTTATTCAGAAATACGCCAGTACCAAGGCAGATGCTTTTCTCTTTACTTCTCACGAGACCGGTACCGAATGGGTAAAAAATAACAACCTGGACAAAATCAATAAAGTCCACGAATTGCCGGAGGTATCTTCTTCTTTTTATCCGATAGAAAGAAAATCTGCTATAAAAATCACAAACGTATCGGGCTCACCAGTTTTTTTATGGGTTGGCAGGCTCAATTCAAACAAGGATCCTTTGACGGTGGTCAGGGCCTTTCTGAAATTCGCAACATTGCAACCGACAGCTAAATTGTATATGATCTATCAAACCTCAGAACTGGCTTTAGAAATCGGGTCGATGCTTTCAACAATTTCGGAAAATAGTCCCGTCATTCTTGAGGGAAGTAAAAATCATGACGATCTTCTTTACTGGTTTAACAGTGTTGATTTCTATATTTCTGCCTCCCACTATGAAGGGAGCGGCACGGCATTGTGTGAAGCCATGAGTTGCGGCTGTATACCTATCGTTTCTAACATACCCTCTTTCAGAACAATCGCAGACAATAGTGGATTATATTTTGAACCTGGTGACGCAGACGGGCTCTTTTCGCTATTAAAGGATTCAATTCATCTGAATTTGAATGACAACAGGAAAATTGTATTGGAATTATTCAGAGACAACCTTTCGTTTAAAGCAATTTCTGACAAATTTCAGAAAATCCTGGCATCACTATAATTATATAGTGCAAGTATATTTTGTACAGATTTTTTCATAGTAAAAGGAATCACGGATTTACCTGTTACATCATCGCTGTCTAATATAAATATGATCTTTTCAATCATCTCTTCCTGCGTTTGTACAACATGCCAGTGTTCTATATCATTCTGCATCGGTTTTAGAAAACTTATTATCTGACAACCTGATGCCAATGCTTCCAAACATGCGACACTCAGTCCTTCATAATTGGAAGTATGGAGAAATATTTTGCTCCGCTTCATTAACAGCAATATTTTTTCGTGCGGTAATTCTCCGGTCAGAATGATATTACTGCCTAACTGGTAATCTTTAATTAATGCTTTTAGACTGTTCTCCTCCGGTCCTTTTCCGCTCAGGACAGCTTTTATTTCCGGAACATTTTTCCTGACCTTAGAAAGAATTTCAATAAATAAATGATATTGTTTTAATTGAATGAGCGATCCTACCCCCAGAATGTGATTGTCTTTCTGAAACATTTCGGCCGAATAGTTAACACGTCTTATTCCCACCGGAATAGTATATTTCGGCCGAATCGAATGATTTAATTCAAACTGAATTCGGTTGTAATCGGAAATAGCAACAAGCTCCTCTTCATTTGGTTTTATTCTCGATACATATTTGTTGTCTTTTTTTGCATCTTGTCCCTGTATCCAGCAGTAGTGCGCCAATTTGCTGATTTTTGCAAACCGGCTACCAAGAAATGCACATTCGCCACACCATAAACTAAGAACTCCGATAACGTGATTGTTGCGTTTTATTTTTATCAGCCTTTCCCATATGAACAGCCATTTTATCAGTTTTCTAAATTTGTTCTTTTTCCATCCGTTAAAACTTCGGACTTCATTTCCTTTCCAATGATAAATAGAGGAAAAGAATGGGTAATCAAAAGCTATAATTTTCAATTTTAAATGGGGATAGCTTTCATTTAATTCACAGATAAAATCCTGAAGAAAAGGAAGGCAGGTTGTATCCTCTTCATTTTCAGGAAATCCCGGAGTGAGAATAATAAGGCAATCCTGCGATGCAGTCATAATTTGCTTTTGATCATGTGAACTCACTCCAATTTATGAGACTATTATCGGGTCTCTGCTGAATTTTGATTGTTCTTTCATTTACTTCATAACTCCCGGATTGAGTAACATCATTTTTTGTTTAAGATTTTGAAATGTTATGAAAGGCGCTTTTGTCCCAAATAAATTCATAATCCATGCCGGAACAGCGCCTCCGGGGTCTAATTCAAGTATGTAAACGATATGTATTAAATTATTGGAGATAGTATGTATATCCCAGGTTCCTTTTGAGCGGGGAATCCGAATGAAATCTTTACTAACCGGACGATAACCACTGTCCCCGGCCGCACTGATTTTAATCGAACGGGCAACCGTATCAATATTTACATCGAACATCGCGTAGAGGTCCCTGTCAGTTACAGGCCATGGAGCAGTTACTTCGAGATGATAAACCAGTTTAACGGGACTTAGTTTTTTTATGATTTCAGATTTGGATACTGAATAAGACCACTGAGAATATTTGTCAACGTCCAACAGTATATCTGCCAGTTGAAAAATATTCCCAGGCAGATCCATTTCAACTTTAATATCGTTAAATTTTGAACGGTCGGTATGACGTGAACTTACTTTAATTCCGTCTTTATCCTTTTTCAATATCCAATTGTATTGTCCTTTTGAAACGATCGACGGAAGCAGCAAGATGAAAAGGATAAAATGGATCTTCAGAGCTTTCATAGTTTGTTCAGGCAAAGTCAAAAATCTTATTCTCCCGAATAAGGATCTTTTATCTTTTTAATCGTATAAACAATGTCGGAGAATGTTACTTCACATCGATCACCGGTAGGGGACTGTGCCAAAAAACCAACTTTAAAACCCTTACTGGTATCAAATTGTAAATGCCTGATCAGAAGCCACCGGACGCCATCCGGAGAACTGTAAAGTGTAATTACATTATCTGCCTTTGCAACTTTGTAATAAACTTTTGACGACTTCATTTCAACGGAATTGCAATCATCTGAGATACCCTTCGTGACAACACTAACGACTCTTTTTGCACCCGTATAATCTTTTTCAAAACAAAATTTGATCCAGTTCAAACTATCCTGTTTAATTACAATTGCGCCACCATCCCACTTATTTGTAAAAGCATGTTCAACTGAAGCCGTAAGCACAAAATTGTCGTCGGCTTCAAAAAGAAGTTTTGGAGCGTTATCGGTATTGTAAGATACATTCGGATCCCTGAACATGTCAGTCTCCTTACCAGCTTCTATCACAATTTGATCTTTGTTGATCGCAAAACTTTTCGGAGTGTTTTCCCAAAAAAGTTTATGTGGAATGGCAGAAATGCTTAACGTATTTACATTTTGTGCTCTGATTCCTATCCCGGAAAATAACAAAATGAATAAGCACTTCACATATTTTGCCATTCTTAGAAATTTAAACAAGTGTCTCCGTACCGTTTATTAAAGATTTTATCTTTTTTCATATGCGGGATGACTGGGCACGTTAAAACCTTTCTTTTGCACTTCATCTTTAATCTCCTGGATCGCCCGGTCCAATTGCGGATCAATGCCTTTTGCCATTAAACCCAGGTCCTCTCTCACTTCAATGTCCGGATCAACACCATGTCCCTCCTTAAACCAGGTACCGTCAGGATTCATCATACGAAAAGTTGGTACGGTAATACCCGCTCCGTCAATCAATCCGGGTGCTCCGCTTATACCAATCAGACCTCCCCATGTTCTGGCTCCGATGAGTGGACCCAAACCTTTCTTACGAAAATAATCGGGAAACGCATCCCCACCCGAACCACTCCATCCGTTAATAAGCATAACCTTCGGACCAAAATTTGCAAATGGAGGCCAGGGCCATGTTACCCCGTCTCTGATCGCCCAAAAAGCCAGAGGTGTTCTATTCAGCATTTCAATAAACCGGTCTGGAATCTGACCCCCGTCATTAAAACGTTCATCAATGATAAGTGCTTTCTTATCCCATTGTGCGTTGAACTGACGTATCAAATCATTCTGTCCATCGATACCCGTACTGGGCACATAGATATAACCTACGTCGCCATGAGTTGCGTCTTCAACCTGTTTACGATTGCCCTCAATCCAAGCCAGATTACGTAAGCGATATTCATCATCCATAGTTTGAACGATTGCTTTCTTCGCACCGTTCCAGGAAGCAACCGAATTATAAGTTAACTCTACAGGTTTGTTGGCAAGATCCTGGAAAACAGCAAATGGCTCGTGTGCAGTTGTAAGCGGCACGCCATTCACCGCCAGAATATAATCTCCCTCTTTAATCGCTACACCTGACTGATCCAATGAAGATCTTACTTCCGCATCCCAGGGAGCGCCTCGAATTATTCGCTTTATTTTATAATAAGTTCCATCGGCTTCCCAGTTAACACCCAGATATCCCACGGAAGTATGTGATTCATTTTCCAAATCACCACCACCATGATAAGTATGTGATGCGCTCAACTCGCCGATCATTTCTCCGATAATGAAATCTACTTCTTCCCTTGTCATCGCACCTTTCAGCATTTTTAAATATCTCTGTTTTACGAGGTTCCAGTCAACGCCATGCATGGTTGAGTCATAGAAAAAATCGCGCTCGATCCTCCATGCATCAATAAAGATCTGCTGCCACTCGGCCACAGGATCGACCATCATTTTCATTTCGGATATGCGCAATGGCTTTTCAAATTTCTGATTTTCCTCAGGCTTCACGATAGCCCAGGAATTATCGCGGTGAACCAGTAGTTTTTGCTGGTCAGCAGAAACCTGAAAGTCGTCTACATTTGCAAGAATTGTTTTTTCTTCCCGCTTATCTATATCATAATATTTAAGTATGCCTTGTGTTTCGCTTGTACCTGTGTTGGGAGATTTCTGATAAATAATTTTTCCTTTCACAGCATTTAAACCAGCATAGTGGCCGGCTGGTATCGGCAAAATTACCAGTCTCATTTCCATTCCTTCAACGTCAATATCGACCGGCTTAACGTCCTTCTCTTCCTTCTCTGCTTCAGGTTTTTTAGATCCTTTCTTGTCTTTTGCCTTTTCATCTTTTGGGTTTTCGGTATCGTTTTTCTTAGATTTCAAGGCAACGGTATCATTCTTCGGATACAAAATGGATGCGGTACTTGTCTTAAGACTAATAGCCGCTACCTGACCGGCATTAGCATATATAAAAGAATTATCTATATCGCTGTAGGAAGGATTAAAAGATTGATTCGTTAGAAGGTAGATATATTTTCCCTCCGGATCGAATACCGGATTGCTGCAATCGTAGTAACCATCTGTTATTTGCCGTAATACTTTAGTTCTGTCATCATAAAGGAATACGGCACTATGATAGTTTCCAAGATCACGGGAAAATGTAACCCAACGGCTGTCAGACGACCAGCTGCATGAAAAATTTTCCAGGCTTCCTTCCGTATATCGAAGGGCTTTATCCGCTTCCGTTGTTGTCCCGGTAATTATATCATAAATCCGGATGCGCATGGCCTTGTCGATAAACAGAATCTTTTTACTGTCCGGCGACCAGAATAATCCATATCTGAACCCGGGTCCATATGAAGTAAGCTTCTTCGCATTATTAAGATCGTCACCATTTGAAATATATAATTCATATTCACCCGACCGGTCGCTCCAGAATGCTATACTCTTTCCATCGGGCGACCATGCAGGATATCGTTCTGCCACTCCCGAAGATTGAGTAAGGTTCTTTATATATCCGTTTTCTGCTGGTACAGAGAATATTTCCCCTCTCGCTTCCACCAGTACACGATTCCCGTCGGGGCTTATAAAACTGTGCTGAACATATTTATCCGTGCTAACAAGTTTTGGCTTCAGCGCGGCTTCGTCTGTTACCACATTTACTTTAACTTCTTTTATTTTTTGATCACCCAATGAGAACAAGTATAATTTTCCACCTGCTTCGAATACAATGTCGTCGGGCCCAAGTGATGGAAAATGAACATCGTAATCTGTAAAATGGGTAAGTTGTTCAAAAGCTTTTGTTCCCAGATTATATCTCCATAAATTCATACGAAGCTCGGTTCCTCTGTCGGACAAAAAATAAATATAGTTACCACTCCACATCGGAAACTCATCACCGGCTGTTTCATTCGCAGAAATATCATCCGAACTGAGAGTAGTAAAATTGAATAAGTAAATACTGGCCTTCCAGCCACCACGATATCTTTTCCAATTTCGTCCTGCCTGTGTGCGAAAGGTGACTGCCATTTGCTTTCCATCAGAAGAGTAAGAGCCAAATTCTGCATAAGCCAACGGTAATTTTGAAGCAGCCCCACCAGAAGATGGAATCGTATAAAATTGATTAAACCGGGCCTTTCCACTTTCACGAATGGAGGCAAAAAGAACGGCTTTGCCATCGGGCGTCCAGTCAACAACCCGATCCTGATACCCGTGTTCTGTCAGACGGAGGGGAACTCCACCCGTTACAGGTAGCGTATATACGTCTCTGTTACCATCATAATTTCCCGTAAAAGCAAGCGTAGTTCCATCAGGAGAAAATTTTGGAAATGTCTCCACACCGGGAGGAGAACTGATTTTAAACGCGTCTCCCCCTTCTTTTGACACCAGCCATAGATCATTTGCATAGGAGAAAACAATCTGAGTCTTCGAAACGTCCGGATATCTGAAAAGGCCTGCATCAATTTGTGCTACTGATCGGGTACAAATGAAAAAGAAAAGAAGAAATAATATTTTAATTACTCTCATGAAATTATAATTAGACATTAAAATTATTAAAATTTTATAACACCATTCTTTCTTTCAAATGGTTAATGATCTCCATTCATTGTAAATAATCATAATACAGTCCGGCAGCACCCAGGATCCCGCTGTTTTCCAGATCCGATAATTCAATCCGCAAGCCCTCTACGGATTTCGGGTAAGCAAGCGTTTGAATACGTTCCCACATGGCTTCCCTGAAAAAAGGATATGCGAATCGAACCGATCCTCCCAATATGATTAATGACGGGTCATAAGTATACATAATCAGCTTAACAGCATTTCCGAGATGAGTTCCCATTTCGGCGTACAAATGTTGCGCTGCCTGGTCTCCCGATTTAGCATTTTTATATACTTCTTCTCCACTAATATTATGTTCGTTTTGAAAAAATTGTCCGCTCGCATAATATTCAAAACAATGATCCAGGTAGTCCACCATTCCAAATTCACATGCACCACAATTAGGCACT
>DATHPV010000553.1:0-2004 GCA_035483495.1 Puia sp. | reverse complement strand
TTTTTCTCAGTGGAGCCTGCAGATCGTGAGATGCCATGAAAGCAAACAGATCAAGTTCCTTATTGGCAGCTTCCAGTCGGGATACATTTTGTAAAAGTTGCACGTTGAGTTCTGAAACTTTTTCTTCGGAGTTTTTCCTGTCTTTTATTTCGAGCTCCAGGTTTTTGTTAATGGCAATCAGTTTTTGTTCCTGTGCAACCAATTGTGCATTTTTTAAATACAGGTCTACAAAAACGGATACCTTGGCTCTCAGAAGATCGGGGTTTACCGGCTTGTAAATATAATCGACCGCCCCAGCCCGGTAACCTTTGAAGATATTGTCGTCGCCATAGTTATTTGCTGTGATGAAGATAATGGGTATATGCTTCAGCTTTTCACGTTCATATATAAGCGCAGCAGTTTCAAACCCATTCAAATTTGGCATATTCACATCCATCAATATCAGCGCAAAGTCCATTTCACTCAACAAAATTTTTAACGCCTGACGTCCTGATCCAGCTTTTACAAACCTGTAACCATCAGACTCAAGAATGCTTTCCACTGAAAGCAGATTATCGTCCCGATCATCAACCAGTAATATTTTTGGAGGCATTTCTTAATTATTTATAAAACCAGACCCTCATTAAAGACAACAACTGATCAATTTTTAAAGGTTTGGTGATGTAATCGGAAGCTCCCGCTTCAATACATTTTTGCCGGTCCCCTTTCATCGCCTTTGCTGTTACGGCAATAATCGGCAACAAATTGTTCTTATGCTCTCTTCTAATTTTTTGCGTAGTCTCATATCCGTCCATCTCGGGCATCATGATATCCATCAACACCATATCGATGTGCTGATTATCATCATTGATTATACTGATTGCTTCCTTTCCGCTCTCCGCAGTGATAACATTGATATTGTAACGTTCAAAAACGGTAGTCAGCGCAAACAGATTCCTGACATCGTCGTCCACCACAAGAATATTTTTACCGGTTAGTATATCGCTTTTGATGCGAATACCTTCAATCAGTTTCTTTTTATCGGCCGGAAGATCTTTGTGGTTGATATGAAGTTGCAATACTGTTTCCTCCAGCAGATTCTCCAGTGAGTTCACTCCTTTCAAAAGAACTGAATTTGAGTTCCGGTTAAGATTAAGCAATTCTTTTCTATTAAAGTCCTTCGCAGAATAAACAATTACCGGGGTTAATTTCTTTTTCGTTTCAGAAACTTTTTTAAGCAGGTCTGCTCCCGAAATATCAGGAAGGCTGTAGTCTAAAATAATACAATCATAAGAATGAAAATCGCCCTGCTCAATGGCTTTTTTTCCCGTATCTGCGAGGGTTACTTCCATATTCCCATTGTGAAGCATTTTTATTATTTGAGAAGAATCTGTTTCGTTGTCTTCTACTACCAGCACTTTTTTTGATTCTTTTTTATTGAACGATATAATATCCTCGAAAAGTTCCTTTAAAGAATCATTTTCCAGAGGCTTCAACTGAAAACTCCGGGCCCCTCTTTTCAAAGCCAATTCCTGATTTTCTTCTCCGGAAATAAGGTGAATCGGAATATGCCTGTAGTTGAGGTCATTGCGCAGCAGATCAAGTACCCTCCATCCGCTCGTATCAGGAAGTTTTACATCCAGGGTAATCGCTATCGGAATAAACCGGTTTATGAAATCAAATACTTCAATATAATTGGTAGCTACAACCGCTTTGAGATTATACTGGTGAGCCATATCGATGAGTATCTTTCCAAACCGCAAATCGTCTTCTACAATCAATACTACCTGGTCATTGGATTGAATATGCGCCCTGTCGTCTCCGGTATCATTAATCATTTCGTTGACAATCTGCATATTTTCCGTTTCCAATCCACCGGTACTCACTCTGAGTGAATTCAGCAAAGTATCAATTTCTCCGCTCTCCGTACCCAGATGAAGTTGACGGAAGGCGCTTAAATTTTCCGTAGTTTCTTTTGTAAGAACACCTGTTACATTTACGATCGGCAGAAACAATGTAAAAGTG
>DATHPV010000552.1:0-15126 GCA_035483495.1 Puia sp. | reverse complement strand
GAACTACATCTATCAATGCTGGTTATTATCTAACGGCCGCAACCACATTTTGAGTTTCTTACATTCAGGAAGACGGCCAAGATAGATCAGGCCCCTCGTGGTTTTGATTCGCGACTTCGGAGGCTCCGATTCTTTAGTTGGAGACGCCGGGATGTTACTAACGGCCTGCGATATCGGAATATAATCATGAGATGAAAAAGATCCGGCTGCTGACTGAGCCCCTGTGATTTTTTGAAGCAAAATGGGGCGGCGTATTCTTGTCATTTTTTTGACTCCTGATTTTATTCTAGGATAGGAGGTAAAATCTCTCATACCACTTGCCTGACCTTCTTTGCCGCTTTCTTCCGCCACTCTGTTTTCGGATTTCTTTTTTGGTATTTCCAGTAGTGGTTCGATAAATTTTTTCTTGAGCGTTTCTGTAATTGTCCCCGCTTCCATTCCCTCTTTGAGCATTTTTATCGCTTCACCCGTTAATGTTCTGTAGAGGGTATATTGTTTTACATGTTCGGGCACCAACCTAT
Organism: Puia sp.; assembly: GCA_035483495.1. Lineage (GTDB taxonomy): Bacteria > Bacteroidota > Bacteroidia > Chitinophagales > Chitinophagaceae > Puia. The sequence continues at coordinate 14,605 of DATHPV010000552.1, read as the reverse complement.
ATAACGAAGCTGCAATGGGGGACGCTTCCTTTAGTCTGCTGCTGCTTTGTCGAAACCCTTGAAAAGCAGGGTCTGTTTTGGTTCGCTCGCCGGTAAGCGAAGACCCCCGACGCCATATATTTTGGTCAAAATGAGGCGAATAGTAAAAACACATCCTGAGTTCAGGATCGTTGCCGGTTATTATATTATCAGTTTTGCGTTTGGCCATAGGGTCTGCCGGGAGGAACGCAAATCCCAGGTTTCAAGTATGTGGCAGATGAAAAAAATCTTCAGTCACCTAAAGTAGTCCGTCTGTAGTATAGTTGCTTACCTATTGGAGGTAATACATAAAGCGCAGTTTTGCCTTTGCAATTATTTGGACGAATGAGAGTGGGTTTAAATATATCCCGATTGCGTGTTGCTGATAGACTGGTTTTCTCAATTTTTAGTTATGTCCAAAGAACGAGAAGGCCTCATAACCAATTGTAGACCTGAGGTGAGAAAATCACCTTTACTTTCATCTGACGCAATTAAATTCTGAAGTCAATTTTGAGAATTACAGGCTATGGCGATGTTGGCAAAGTGGCTAAGTCATTTTTTAGTAAATGCGCTTTCCAAAGAAATTGAATCAGCGTAAAATGTCGTATCTCTAGAACATTTATTTAATCTTTCACCGGTGAGATATACAAAGCCTTTATGTTCACTTCTTTTTATTACGGTGGTAGCACTACCCCCTATAAGATTTGTATAATATCTGCTTTTATACAATTTGACATTACTAAATGTATCATTATTTACGATTAAAGTGTTCCTTATATAAGAGAAATTCAATGAAAATAGAAGAAAAGAAATTTGTAAACTGTCTACCGAAGGTTTTGAACTAAACCATTTTACAACTTCGTCACCAGTCTTACCTATAATATTTCCTAGCGAATCATATTTGTAACTAAAAATGTAATCACTATCATTGATTAAATAGGCAAAAAATCTCAATCTTTTATTTTCATCGAACTCATATAAACATTTTTTATCGGGAACCAAGGGGTTTTCTATTACATCTGACCAGCCCGCGGTGCGAGAATTTGTTATCTTAAATTTAGAGCTGTCATATTTTTTTAAAATATTCTCTTCCAAGACAATACAGGTAGGATTTTTACTGAAAGATTGATTGCAGGAAATTGAATAATAAAGTGAAAATAAAATTAAATATTTTTTAAGATTTTGATATTTTAAAGAGTTAGGACCTTTTAGCTGGTTTTCCATATCCCAAATTTAAAAGACTAATTAAGTTTTCTTTCGTTACTAACTAAATAGGGGAAACAATTAAAATCTAGAGAAATTCAAATCATTGAAATTGATTTTGTGGAAGCAATATTATTTATCTTCGTTTGATAAGCAAGCTTCTTTATAACTCCAACGCCCATTCTTTTCACGTGCATCTAAATATTTTTTAACATTACTATAAAGTATTTCCTTTGGAATGTCGATCGCTATTAAAGTATTTATATGACTACCTTCCCAAGTACATCCAAATAGTTCCAATTCATTTCCAACTCGCATTACTTCTGTTTTGTCAAAGATTATCATCTGGATTGTGTTATGTCCTGATGGTTCGATTATTTGATCAAAATAAAGTCCGTTACCATCTTTTTCAACACTTACAAGATCATTTAACGCGATATTAGTTGCAAAAAAAGGGATATTATTTATCCTATAGTTATCACCTTCTTTAGTTGCCCAAACACTTTCTATGTTGAAATTACCATCATCATCCTTATATGTCAATAAAATCCTGCTGCTGTTCATTTTAGTTTGCCCCTTTTTGTAAATTACAATTCCGACATAAACCTGACTATTTTCAATAATTCATGGATAGTTTGCCGCAGGAAAAAGCATTCTTAAATTGAATGGACAAAAGGAAGGTGGGCATCCTTGAAATTAGTATGAAATATCAATCGAGTTTCTATCGTTTATGCCACATTTTATAGAATCGTTTTTACTAACTAAACTATCATAAGTAATGAATTTGCTGGAATTTATTATTGTGTAAACATTTGCCCCGGTATTAAGTAAAACAGCCGTGTCTTTGTTTGAGGTACTCATTATGAATGCCTCACCTATATGTACGTCACCAGGCAAATAATATAGCAAAGTGAAATATTCGCGCCCTGGAATTATTGCGGAATTTCTATGCAGATTTATGTGTAATGATGTTTTGGAGTATATTTTGAATATTAACCTATTTAAAGAGGAATCAATATTTTCAAAATATAAATCATTTGTCCTTGGATACAAATATCCTACCGACGAATCGGCGGATGCAATTCGTGTTATATAACTATCTGAAGTAGTAATTTGCACGTCGATATGGTAGTCTCGTAACAATGATGTATCCATTTTCTTCGTAAATTCAAAATGTCCATTGGCATCTGAACTGCCTGCTGCAACATTAAAAGTTGAACATATCATACAAATATTTTGCTTTAAAATTACTTTTATAGCCTGGCCGCTTACGGGTTGACCACTCGTGAATTCTGAAACATTCCCGGAAAATGTGATCAAATCGCAATTTCCTTTGCACGCCGGAAGATCCTTGCTGCATGAACTTGCAAAAATCGATATCAAAATACCAGTAAGCCCAATTTTGCGGATCTTAGTTGCAGTTGTCAATATGTAAGACGAGTATTTCACAATTATGAAGGCCATCAAAATAACAAAAATGTTTCACTTTCTGTCTACTATTTGACTCTAAAACAGATTAAATCTTCTTCGCCAAAATGAAAATTCAATATCAAAGCATTCACCACTATACCAATAACTCCTATTTACATTTTATGTTTTCAGGGGGAATACTAACTAGATGTTTAAAGTAATCTAATGCCTACATCACTGCAAATCACAGTCACAAGTGATTTACAATTAATTTTTTATTTGGCAATTTTTGAGCAAACGAACAAGTCGGAAATATCATCAAATAATTGTAATGTTTTTCATCGTACAATTATTTAGATTTAAAATGAATTTTTGGAAGATTACCATTTTGGGCGAAATAGGTGCCCAGGTTAGTAATGAAGCGAAAACTAAGCTATTTGTTGAGAAACTTCCGATGTACGACGCGGGCTATGGAAAATTGTCTTAAAGCCTGTAGCAAAAGTGGCTACACATCGATAAAAAGTCATGGGTATTTAAACAAAAAAGTGTAAAAATTTACACTCTCTTCTTCACCCCTAGGGTATAAGTTGTTTGAACTCAGTACTATTTGTGATCCCGCTGGGACTCGAACCCAGGACCCCTACATTAAAAGTGTAATGCTCTACCAACTGAGCTACGGAATCTGACCATTCACAATACGAGGAGTTTTACCCCCTTGTTTTGAGCGTGCAAAAATAGTGGAAAATGGGCTTCGTACAAATTATTTATGTCTGAATGTTGATATGTGGAGAAAAGGTGGTTCCTGTACAGATTTACGCGGTAAATAGGCCTTGAAACGCTCGACTTCATGCTTCAGTTTCACGCGTTCAGCTTTCAGCCTTCCGCCTTCAGCTTTACGCCTTAAGCCTTAAGCCTTCCGCCTTAAGCCTTCCGCCTTCAGCCTTCCGCCTTACCCTATTTTATTCTGCTCCAGATCAATCCTATCCTCCTCACGGCGTATCACATCTTCATCATACATTTCCTGTAATCTTAAAATGGTAAGCTGTCTCGTCATGAAATCACCAATGTCGATGAGTACTTTATTGAATTCATCCACCTGCAGTACCTCATTTACATTTGAATTCAGGAATTCAATATTTGACAACGCGAAATTCTGTTCGTCTTCCAGATTGAGTTTAAAATTTTTTACCAGCTCATTCGTCCTCAGCAATTCAGCATGATTTTCTTCCAGTCGGGCGATGGACAATTTTAACAGCAATTGATGTATTTGCTGGGCCTGAATCTCTGCCGGTATTTCAAGTTTGTCTTCTTTTAGTTTTAATCTTTTAATGATCCAGGGAAGTGTTAAGCCCTGCAATACCAGTGTTACCAGGATCACGACAAAACTGACAAACAAAACAAGATCTCTTTCGGGAAATTCTTTTCCATCGGCCAGGAGCACAGGAATTGCAAGTGCAGAAGCCAGTGATACAACGCCCCGCATGCCCGCCCAGCCAATCAGAAAAACTTCCTTGCCATTTGGTTTTAATATTCCCTCATTTCTTTTTTTATTGACAAGCGGAGGCAAATATGCCGCCGCATATACCCAAACCAAACGAATCACAATTATCAGCCCTGAAATAATAAGGCCATATCTGATGGCTTCCTCAAACGAATAATATTTCAAGCCTTCAACAATCAATGGCAGTTGTAATCCGATTAAAATAAAGATCAGTCCGTTTAAAATAAATGCCAGCGTCGTCCATACACCCGTAGCCTGGAGTCTTGCTTTATAGTTCAGTATGTCTTTCTGTCTTGACGACAAAAACAATCCACCGCTAACGACAGCCAACACGCCAGACCCGTGAAAATGTTCTGCCGTCAGGTACATCACATAAGGCGTCATCAGTGTAAGCGCCGTAGCGATGCTGGCGGTGGTAGTAAATAATTTATGTACATAGTATATGATCTGACCAATAACGAGTCCTGTTAAAATTCCCACCAGGGTCACCACAACAAAAGAAACGGCGAATTTGTGAAACACAAAACTCCCTGAGATGACTGCAGCGAGTGCAAACCTGAACACCGTTAAACTCGCTGCGTCATTCACCAGACTTTCTCCTTCCAGAATGGTCTTCACTTTTTTCGGAATCCTGAATAATTTCAATACTGAACTGGCAGCTACTGCATCGGGAGGGGAGATAATACCTCCGAGCAGTAGTCCGATCGACAAAGTAAATCTGGGAATTAATCTTTCAGAAACGATGGCAACAATCGCGGAAGTAACGATCACCAGACCGAATCCATGAAATCCGATCGGCCAGCGCAGTTTCCAGAAATTAGGCCAGGAAGTAAACCAGGCAGATTCATATAATAAGGGTGGCAGGAAAATAAGAAAAATTAAATCCGGACTAATAGCAGATCTCGGAGCTCCTGGTATCAGACTTACGAGCAGTCCCGCTATTACAAGAAATACAGGATAAGCGATCCTGAGTTTTTGTCCGAGAATTACCAGTAGCATCACAGCAAATAAGAGCGATATAACATATATGAGGGCTTCCTCGACCATGTTTCAAATTAATGGAAAATAATCAGACCGCCTTTCGTCGTGTCTAAAAACTATAATGGAAATCATCCCCAATGTTTAACTTAGACCGGTTTTTGATTCCATCAATTCTCTATTATATGAAAAGATTTTTTCTTTCAGGCTTGCTCGTGATTTTTATATCCGGTTTTTCTGTTTATGGCCAGACTAATTGGTTGAAATTGATCGACGAATCAAGTTTAACGGGTTGGAAACAACTCATGGGTAAGGCAACTTTTGCTAACTATAAGGGGACTATCGCGGCAACAAATGCTTTTGACAGTGTGAACAGTTACCTGGCCACGGAAGCTGAATATGGTGATTTCGTTCTGGAAATGGAAGTATTCATGGATGATTCCCTTTTTAGTGCGGGGCTCCAGTTCAGAAGTCATTTTGAAAAATTCGGAAATGGCGGCAAGGGGAAAGTGTATGGTTACAATTGTGAAATTGATCCGACTTCACGGAACTGGACAGGCGGTATTTATGATCAGGGACGGCGTGGCTGGCTTTATCCATTGTCACTCGGTCCGAAAATGCCTGGCTGGCGATTGAAAGATTTCAATAAAATCAGGATTGAGTGCATCGGAAATGAAACGCGCACCTGGGTAAACGGAACTCCCGCAGCCTGTTTAGTTGATATGACAGATTACAGTGGGTTTATCGCCATCGAGATACCCGGAACCACCAAAGCGGGAATGGTTGGCCACCATGTTTTTTTCGGCAATATGCGCATTAAATCACTCAGCAAATTCACCCAGGATCTTCCCAAAGGATTTTATGTGATGAATCTGATTCCGAATTCATTAACTGATTTCGAAATAAAGAGTGGCTGGAAACTTTTATTCGACGGAGAAACCTCGAAAGGTTGGCGCGGTGCTTATAAAGACAGTTTTCCTTCCAAAGGCTGGGAGATTCAGGACGGTCTCATCACGGTTCTTTCTTCAGAAGGTAAAGAAGGGGCCAATGGCGGTGATATAGTCACATTAGATCAATATAAATCCTTTGATTTGTCGTTCGACTTCAGAATAACACCCGGAGCCAACAGTGGTGTAAAATATTTTGTAACGCTGAAAGAAAAAAACGAAGGATCGGCCATCGGACTTGAATACCAGATCCTGGATGACAGTCTGCATCCTGATGCGAAACTCGGAAGAGATGGTGACAGGACCATGTCTTCTCTCTACGACCTGATAACTGCGGTTAAACCAAAACAATTTATACATCCGGTTGGAAAATGGAATACGGGCAGAATTATTGTTTATCCCAATAATCATGTGGAACATTACCTCAACGGTATCAAAGTACTCGAATACGAAAGAGGTTCTCCTGCTTTTCGGTCACTTGTAGCCGTTAGTAAATATAAAATATGGCCCGGCTTCGGTGAAGCGCCCGAGGGTCATATCCTGCTTCAGGACCATGGCAATGAAGTCAGTTTCCGAAGCATTAAGATTCGAAAGCTTGAATAAACAGTATAATTAACCATATGAAAAGGTGAGCATTCATAAAAAATGGTTCCCTTGCAGCCGCGGGAGTTCAGATCCTGAATTTTCCAATATTTGGCAAAGCTGCTCCGTCTAATAAAGTCGTTCTCGCTGTGATGGGCCTGAATGGCCGTGGTTCCTATCTCGCGAAATCATATGCACAGCTGCCCAACGTAGAAATCGCTTATATCTGCGATGTCGAGGACGGCGCTATCCAGCACGGGTTCGATGCACTTAAAGACGCACAACGCAAACCTGTTCTGGTAAGGGATATCAGAGAGCTCGTTCAAAAAAAAGACTTCGATGGTTTGCTGATCGCAGCGCCTGATCACTGGCATACACCCGCTGCCATCCTGGGAGTGTCCAACGGTAAAAATGTATATGTAGAAAAACCCTGCGGACAAAATCCGGCAGAAGGAGAGATGCTTGCAAAAGCGATGAAACAATACGGCAAACTCATCCAGATGGGTAACCAGCGCAGATCTTTTCCAACCCTGATAGAAGCCGTAAAAGAAGTGCGCCAGCGGATTATTGGCAATCCATATATGGCCAAGTCCTGGTACGTGAATGACCGGAAATCAATCGGTATCGGTAAAGTTGTTCCCGTTCCGGCTACATTGAACTATGAATTGTGGCAGGGACCAGCGCCCAGAAAAGAATATAAAGACAACCTCATTCATTATAACTGGCATTGGTTTTGGCATTGGGGAACGGGGGAAGCCTGTAACAACGGGACGCATGAAATTGATTGTTGCAGGTGGTTTCTTGGCGTAGATTATCCCACTAAAGTGAATTCATCCGGAGGCAGGTATGCATTCCAGGACGATTGGCAAACGCCCGACACGCAGGTAGCTTCATTCGAATTCGGGAAAAATAAACTGATTACCTGGGAGGGCAGGAGCTGTAATAAATATCCGGTAGAAGGCTCCGGCCGCGGTTTTATCATATATGGTGACAAGGGTACACTGGTGAATCTGGGTGCAGGAGACTATAAAATATATGATACAGGCAATAAATTGGTGAAAGAAGTAAAAGGAGAAATGGGTGCAGATCCGGCAAACCCCATCAGCGCTACGGGTAATCTGGACTTCTACCATTTCGAAAATTTCGTAAACAGTATCAGGGGAGAAGCCACATTAAATTCCCCCGTAGACGAAGCACAAAAAAGTGTGTTGCTTTGTCATCTTGCCAATATTTCCCAACGCACGGGAAATACGCTGTACTGTGATGAAACCAATGGCCATATTCTAAATGACGCAAATGCCATGAAACTCTGGCAAAGAGAGTATGCTGCGGGTTGGGCTCCTCAGGCTTAAGGCTGAACGCATAACGCTTAACGCTTAAGGCTGAACGCTGAACGCTTAAGGCTTAACGCTGAAGGCTTAAAGTTGATCGCTAACCCATAACCCATCCCTCATAACCCATAACTCACTAAGACCCTCTCTGTGATCCGCCAGTCAGTTTTGTATTTCTGGAAAGTCCCTTTGTATTTGTTTTAATCTTCTGGTTTTGCTGATTCGGTTTATTGTTACCGATTCCACCACCACCCGGGCGGGTATCTTTTTTATTTTTCTTATTTGGAATAAGCGACATGACTCTTTATTTGTAGACGAAGATAATTAAATTTTGAAACTTAACTCATAACAGTCTATGGGTTATGGATTATGAATTATGAATTATTGTGTATGAAGAATGGATTATGCAAGTAATTCACGTTATTTATTTATAAACAATTATTCTTATACTCTTATACTCTTATACTCTTATACTCTTATACTCCTATTCTCTTATACTTCACTCTCACACTCTCACACCCTCACACTTGTATTTAACATTTTCTTCTGTTTGATAACATACCGGAACTGTACGTATACGGACAGTCAAATAAGGCTTAATCCCTTGCTATTATTGATTTTCAGCACATTAATGTTTTGGCACGGCATTCCTTTATATTGTCTGAAACGACGTATTTTTTTCTTTATGTTTTTTTTCAAGCAGCTGCAACATGATCGAAGAATTTGCGTCTTATCTACAGAACTAATCAAAAACATTAATCATGAAAAAGTTTATCTTATCCATAGCAGTCCTTCTCGCACTGACCTGCACATCATTTGCAAAGAGTCCTGCTGGTATTAACGACCGTGTTTTCGCTTCTTTTCAAAAAGAATTCAATCGTGCATCCGAAGTAAAATGGGACGTGACTAAGAATTATGTAATGGCCACTTTTCAGTTGGACAAAGAGATCATGTATGCCTATTATGATTTCCAGGGTAATATGGTTGGACTGGTTCATCACATGCTTACCAGTGAACTGCCAGCTGATTTACAAAAGGCAATCAGGAAACATTATTCAAATTATTGGGTCTCTTCTCTTTTTAAAGTGACCAACGATGAAGGTGTTTCATATTTTATTCAGCTTAAAAATGCCGATGAAAGCATCGTGTTGAGGAGTGATGGAACAGACGGTTGGCATAGATATACCGTTCCAAAAAATTAAACGGTTTAACTCTTAATATTTTTAGCACTAGTCTTTTGGTTTAGATCCTGAACCCTTCCGTTCCCGGAAGGGTTCTGCGTTTATATAAAAAACACCATCTTCACAGCTGATTTAAGCAAATGATGCAAAAAACATTGGTAGTTGCAGGCGGAGGTGCTGCCGGTTTTTTCTGTGCCGTCACCGCGGCACGTTTAAATCCCGGAATAAAAGTAGTGCTGGTAGAAAAAACGGGAAAACTTTTATCTAAAGTAAAAGTAAGTGGAGGCGGACGTTGCAATCTGACTCATTCCTGTTTTTCTATCCCCGATATGGTTAAGAAATATCCGCGGGGTTCTCATTTTGTAAAAAAAACATTTCATCAGTTTTTCACAACAGACACCATTCAATGGTTCGAAGAAAGAGGAGTCCGGCTTAAAACAGAAGATGACGGACGAATGTTCCCCGAGAGTAATTCTTCCCAAACGGTTATCGACTGCCTGCTTCAGGAAGCAAAAAAATATGCCGTAGAAATTCGCGTGCATCACGGGATAAGAAATATTGATTATGTAAAAGACCCACACTCATTTAATATTCATTTTAATAATGACTTAAGCCTGCATGCAGATTTTATTTGTCTCGCGTCGGGCGGATATCCGAAAACTTCCATGTTTGACTGGATAATCCAAACGGGTCATAGTATCGAAGAACCGGTGCCTTCCCTGTTTACATTTAATATGCCGGGTAATCCCATCACTTCACTGACGGGTATTTCAGTTCCCGATGCTCAGGTAAAAATTTCCGGTGAATCACTTAAAGAGAGAGGTCCTTTATTAATCACTCACTGGGGTATGAGCGGTCCCGCTGTTTTGAAATTGTCTGCCTGGGGAGCGCGTATCCTGAAAGAAAAAGAATATCAGTTTGAAATCCGTGTGAACTGGCTGGGCGATAAAAATGATCAGCAACTCCGCGACGAAATTCAAATGATCCGGGAATCTGCGGGAGGAAAAAAGATAAGACAAAAAAATCCATGGGATCTGCCGCAGAGACTCTGGGAATGGATATTAGAACAAACCGGAATTCAGGATATTCATTGGGCTGATCTTTCCTTACAACTTCAGAATAAATTAATTCAGCTGCTCGTTGGCCACACATTTAAAGTGGATGGTAAAACAACATTTAAAGAAGAATTCGTGACTGCCGGTGGCGTCCGCCTTTCTGAAATTAATCACCATACCATGGAAAGCAAAATATGGCCTGGCTTGTATTTCGCCGGTGAAATTTTGGACGTGGATGGTATCACCGGTGGATTTAACTTTCAGCACGCCTGGAGCAGTGGTTTTATTGCAGGCAAGTCGATTGCCGTAAATACGTAATGAGTTATGGATTATGGATTATGAGTTATGGGTTATTTTATTGGTTACGGATTATAACTCATAACTCATAATCCATAACCCATAACTCTCACAAACGTCCAATACCCCGCAATGACGGCAATCAGTATTGAAATGGGGATTACGATAACTTTTCGATAGTATGGTTTATCGCTGAACCATTTGGCAAGTAAAAAATAAGCCAGCAAAATAACGGTAATCTGTCCCAATTCGACGCCTGCGTTAAACATCACAAGAGATAACAGATAATCTTTTTTAGGCAATCCGATTTGTCCCAATGCGCCCGCAAATCCCATTCCGTGAACCAATCCAAATAAAAACACAACCGCAATACGGGATGCTTTTAATCTTGGAGAAAAAATATTTTCCATTGCCACGTACATGATGGATATCGCTATGAGCGGCTCGATAATTTTGGTGGGCGGAGTAATGATCTGGTAAATCGCCAATCCCAATGTTATAGAATGAGCAACGGTAAATGCCGTCGCCTGCCACAAGACCGGTTTTAATTTCGGACTGAGCAGGAACAGACTAACAATAAAAAGTATGTGGTCAAATCCCAGGGGCAGAATATGCAGGTAGCCGAGTTTCAGGTATAGTGTAGCCGCATCCGTTCTCGACATTTTTTCCAATTCCCCCGGAATTACATGTGCCACGACGGGCTGTATCATACAAACACAAAGCAGAAAAATGCCCATCGTTTTTCTATAATCCAAACCTGAATATTTAAAAATCTTGTTCATATGGTACTTAGAAATTGTCGATAAAAACCTGTGCCAGTATGATTGAATCCCTGTTCACGCTGATTTTAAAAAACATCGGCAAAAAACCTTTGCCAGAATAATTAAACTTCCGCTTCATAATTTATTTTAGAAAAAGACTGCGAATTTAAGTTTTGCAAAAAAAGGCACACCGGGTGTGTTACTGACTTCGTCTACAGGGTATTTTTCATATTTTAGTCTTGACACATATTCAAATTGTGCCTCGTTCCATCTTTGATTAAACAGGTTTTCAACAGACAATCCTATCTCAAATTTTTTACGGGTATAGTTTGCCGTTAGATCCGTGATAAAATATCCATAAGCAGTGAGTGAATAATCGGCATTGGCTGCCCGGTTGTCCAGGTATCTGTAACTGATACCTCCGTTCAGTCCATTTTTAAATCTGTAGTAGAGGCCTGCTGTACTCGTGAATGTAGGGGCCAGTGGGAGATAATTTCCTCCCTTAGGTGCATCCAGATCTCTTGGTTTCGCAAGGTCAACATTCAGATTTGCAAAAAGCCATTTAGCAATTTGATATCTTACAGAAAAGTCAACACCTGTCCGAACTGTTCTGCCACCGGGTTCCACACTCTCATCGCCAAAGTCTGATCCATACGTGAATTCCTGCTGAAGATATAAATACCAGAAAGCCGTATTAATAAAAAGATTGGGTATCGGCTTCCAGTTTAAGCCGATGTCAACACCATATGCGGCAGGCAGGATCTGATATCCCTGATTTGCAATTACCACACGGGCATCATTGGAATGAAATCCTTTGCCGGCCTTTATATAAAACTGGATTTCCTGATTTGCCGTGTATTGAATATTTATTTTGGGACTTAGAATCGATTTTTCCTGCGATTTATTTAGTCCATTGTAAATAGACGATGCTGTATCAGAAGCTGGTGCTTTATTGAGATAGTAGAAATTGAAATAATCAAATCTGAGCCCGATATTGAAAAGCCATTTTCCGGACTCCAGAGTTTCATCAATATATCCGAAAGCATTTGTCTCTTTTACCACACCGTATTGAATAAAATTGAGAATACTGTCTCCCTTCAACGTGTGAGATAACCAACTTGGATGGGTGTGATCATATCTTATTCCAACTCCTGCAGTTGACGATAAAGTAGTATTGCCAAAATAATTTCTATGTGAGAGAGCAGTTTTATATCCATAAATATCCCTTGCTTCATGCTGACCAAATTCATCTCCATGCACGGGATCAGCATAGTAAAAAGTAAAATTACTGATCAGGTTGAAATAGCAGTAAGAATAGAAAGCCTGGTTTTCCCAGATAAAATCCTTTTTCAATAAAGAAGTTAATTTAAGATTTGCATTTGTCCTGGTTGTATATCCGCCTTGCGAGCTGTCGATGCTGCCGAACGGATCTTTGATATAACCCTCCGCCTGGGCCCTGCCAGGAATTTCACCGGCTGCTCTCCATTTAGATTCTAAAGTGGAAACGGTCAGGGTCAGATTATTATTCTCACCTAATTTAGCATTGAATTTTCCAAATAAATTATATCTGTTAAAATGCTCGGGAACATCAAATGGTCCGCCATTCGTATACAGTGCCTCTCCTGCGATATAAGCGCTTTGTCCTTTTTCTTTTGCTTTGTCACTTAAAAGATTCATCATTAACAAACCTCGTTTCGTGTCAAACTGACCATATTCCATTTCAGCAGTATTTTTATTCAGAACGTTGATAGTATGGTAGGCCACGAATCCCGCTGTACAGAAATCACCTTTATCAGCATAATATGGTCCTTTGCCAAAATCATATCCTGCGATCGTTTCAGGAATTACAAAATGCAGATCCGCATAACCCTGACCGTGAGCCTGTGATACAAGATTTACCGGCAGTCCGTCTACCGAAACGTTTACATCTGTGCCATGATCTGCATCAAACCCCCGAAGGAAAATCTGTTCGGCCTTACCTCCACCCTGATGCTGGGCGATCAGTAAACCCGGCACAAGTCTGAGTAAATCCTGCGCAGACCTCACAGGCATCGTGTTCAAGTCAATCCTGCTTAATGTTCTCGAAGTAGTAAGGTTGTCTGCGTGATTGGTGATTGTTATTTCCTTGAGATCTATTTGCCCTTTTGCAAGTGCGATTGTCAGATCGTTCCCGAACGTGGTTATTTTTATTTTTTGTGATGTATATCCGATGAAAGAAATGTTTACCGAATCTTCGGGTCGAACATCCTGCAGTAAAAATTTACCATCATCATTTGTTGTGATGTTTTTCGAGGTTCTGATATTCGTGATCACCGCCATTTCCAGAGGCTCCTTAGTCATATTATCAACAACCTTTCCTTTCAGTATATTTTGCGAATACGTGAATGAAAAGGATGACAGACAAAAAAACAGTGTGCAACAAAAAATACTTTTGTTCATGTATAATCAATTCCCCTGATATAATATTGCACCAGCCGATCTTCATCGCTCTTTCATCGAATAAATTCGCAAATGAAGACACTAAGAGATTTGCAGGCAATTACCCGCATCAATAAATTGTAAACGCGTTTAAAATTTCAGGTGAACCGGGGAGGGGGAGAGGGCCTGAATACAAGAACCTGAGTCAGAAACTGATGAGCATGAGGAGGAAAATTATCGATATTCTTTTTAAAGCTGATAAGAAAGGAGCAATCTTCCGATGGCACGTGAACTTCAAAATTATCTGAGAACCTGGCAGAACTGTGATTGTTAGACGTACGATGAGTCACGTTTTCAACTTCTTTTTCCAGGTGATTGCTTCCATATTTTGCATGAACGGTGGCAATATGTATGGCTTCAGAAAAACTGTGGGAGATGAAATCGCTGGCGATGGGCACAATTTGCCCGAAAACAGCAATTGAATAAAGAATGAAAAGAAAATATGAAGTCGTAAATCTCACTGGTTAATAATTGATTTAATCCGTTCCGGCAGGAATAGGGTTTAACTACCTACGTAGCTTATCATTTCGCAGATTTTGAAAATCAAAAAATAAACAGATTCACCCCAGTTCAATCACTATATGCGAACCTTAATTATTTGCCTTGTAGAATATTATAAGTTTTGATTTAACTTTTTTTAGGTGTGTACCAGATAGCAGATGACCATGCCCGTTCCTGTATGGACGTTGGATTTCCTTTGGGTACTTCAACTCCTAATGACTTTGCGTCATAGGTGGACCAGCGGGGAACCGGGATTTCCAGAACCCTGATATAATAACAGGCAGGTACTGAAGCGTCAAAATCAGGATCTGTCCAGAACCCAGACAATTCTGCGTTACCGATTGTATTTGTGTAGGTAGCAT
>DATHPV010000551.1:0-3586 GCA_035483495.1 Puia sp. | reverse complement strand
TGACTTGGAACCAGATGCCGTTTGTATATAATTGATTTTTTGACCCGAATTGGAAATTCTATCAGGGTTGCTTTTAAAACTATGGTAAATAGCCCATGGAGAAGCGATCGCTATTAAAACCATTGCGGCTGCTACCCATCTTTTTGCAGAACCTATTCGGGGAATAAGACCAATTAAACTGTTTTTCTCAGAAAGAACGCGATCCTGGATTCTTATCCAAACATTTTTACTGATCTCGGTTTTAGGCACAGTGCCCAAAGGACTGTCCCACAATTTTTCAATCAATTCATTCGTAAATCCTATTTCAGGAAGTTCCTGCATCATATTTTCCAGTTCCTTCAGCTCATCCTGTGAAGCTTCCCCGGTTTTTTTCTTGCCGATAAGTATCCAGATTTTTTCCGGGATCATAATATTCCGATTGATTTATTGTGTCGGGAAAATAGACGTATAAGTTGGGCCAATACCCCCAAGTACAAGAAAAATAAAAACATGATTTTTGAAAGCGAGTGAAATTACAGGAAGGGTGACCTGATGGATCTTGGCAGGCAAATATTCACAACACCATGTATCTTTTTTAATGCAATGCCTACCTGATTTTCAACTGTTTTTTTGCTGAGGTGAAGTAATTCGGCCACTTCCCTGTATTTTAAACCATCTTCTTTTACTAATTTAAATATCAGGCGGCATTTTGTGGGAAGCTCATTAATGGCTTTATTGATCTGAGTAATAACTTCCGCTGTTATCATTAGGTCTTCTGGGGTATCCACCCGATAAAACGGCAATGCTACATCATCCAGATTAATTTTTTTAATGTTGCCATATTTACGGAGATAATCCCGGCTCGTGTTTTTGGTCATTACATAGAGATAGAAAGTAAAATTTTCAACTTTACCCATCTGAACTCTTTTTTTCCATACTTTAATGAAGACATCTTCAACAACTTCTTCAGCCATTTCCTTCGATCGCACTATCGCAAATGCAAGTTGAAATAATTTGGAGCTGAACGAAATATATAATTCTTTGAGGGCAATTTCATCCCCTGAGCTCAGTCTTTTTTGAACGTCATATGAGTTTTCATGAAACAAGTCGGCAATCGTTTGTTCTATAAATATCCTAAAAAATGCTTGAAACAAACAAGTTCAAATTTGAAAAAAGCATTCAATGTTGCAGCATCATAATTTTCTTACGGGTAACCACACCTGCATTTTGGCCCCGGTTTGACCAGCGTCGGCAAATGGAACGAGCACAAGTTTTTTTCCATCGTCCTGCATAAAACTATTGGCCTGATGCCCTATCCATTGGACCGGAAGTATTGCAGAGTCTTCGTCTAATACAACCTTAGAAGAATTCGTCCTTTTTCGGGATATAAAAATGGGATCAGTCAGGTTTAAAGAACTATCTGCCGAAAGAATTTGTGGTCCTCTCTGAAAAGCGACGTAGTTTTTATAATTCTGGCCGCCGTAAAAAATTCTAACTGGTAATTCTAGATCAATTACAATTTTTTCTCCAGCCTTCCAGTTTCTTGTTATAGTAAGATAGTGATCTTTCAATAGGGTATATTTTTTGTCTGCAACCGTCGCAGTATATGTTCCGGCCCATTCGGGTACACGAAAGGAAATGGAAAATAAAGATGCCTGAGATGGGTCGACTGTATAAACAATATGTCCCTTTTCCGGAAAATCGCTGACGGCTTTTATAGTAAGTCCGATCCGCTTTTTGTTAATTGTCAGAATGGAATCGGATACCGTCGTAGATTCCAAAAACAGAAAAGTTGGAACATCCGAACGCAGGCCGAAATTAAAAAGTGGAATCATGGATATTCCTCTCGGCACACTCGATAAGCAGCATGTAACATCACAGGAATAAGGCTTCTTATCCATTAGGGAAGTATAATAACTCACACATCCGGATTGTGGATTTTCGGCTGCCAGTAAATGATTATATACTGATTTTTCAATCTGATCCATATACTTGGCATCTCCGGTCAGCGTAAACAACTGATAATTTAATTGTATCCAGGTAGTCGTTACACAACCTTCGCCTATATTGTCGCGGGCCGAACCAGGTAAGTCATCTTTAGCCTGAAAGTTTTCAAATGAGCTTGCGGTGCCCGTTATATAAAGTCTGTTATTTATAATATCATTCCAGGCTATGTTGACTGCCTTCAGGAGTTCTTCTTCTCCGGTAATCTTGTACAGCTTCATAATTCCCACCAGATTTGACAACATTTCATAAGCCTTACTGTCTGCTATTTTATTGACCTGGCCTGAAAGAAATAATTCACTTATGATTTTTGGTCCGTTTTGCTGATTATAAGCACGAAGAATATATCTGGTAAAATCAAGAAATTTTGATTCGCCCGTATAACGATAAAGGTCTACCATTGGATCTAATATACTGGTAGCGGCCATACCAACATGTTCACCCGCAGCGATTAGGTCTAATTGCCCCGGATTGTCACCGAACGTTCTGACTATTAAGTATCCAATTTTTTTTGCAGTTTCCAATGCAGGCTGGTACCCAAAAGTTTTATAGTAAGCGATTAATCCGACAAGATCATATTTATGAACCCATACGTCCCAGCTGGTCCAATATTTATCAGGAGTATATGTTCCCAAATAACCATCTGCCAATTGTTTACTGATGAAAACAAATAATATACTATCCATTTCCTTTTTCAACTCTGGATTATGAGAATATAACCATGTGTTACAAGCGGTCTCCAGATATTTTCCAACATGTTCTCCAATCCAATCCTGTTTTCCTGGTCTGGATATGAACCCTGACAAAATGGTTTCCCGATCTACCTGCAACAGTCTCTTATTTAAATTCGCGTTCAACCGTAAGCCGATTATCCCTCCAATCTCCTGGTTTTCGAATGGCGCCGGAACAAAGACATCGTTTACCAAATTTTTTACAACAGGTTTTGGCGGATTGCCGGCGTTCGCAAAAAGAATCTGACAGGGGAACAGTATAAAAATGAAAAGTGCATTATATAAAACATGTTTAGTCATGGCAACAATTTAATTTTTACTCTGGAGTTATTTCACGACCGCCCTGTCCAAATGAACATAACCGCCATCCACATGTATCCACTGCCCACTTATATTCTTCGAATTTGGTGATAATAGAAACAATACAGTGTTTGCAATTTCTTCGGTTGTAGTCATCCTGTTTCCCAGCGGTATTTTGTTACTAATCTCTGCTAGTTTCTCTTTTGGATTCGATTGCTGACCTATCCACCATTCGTACTGTGGCGTCCAGCATTCGGCGACTACAACTGCATTAGCGCGCACACCTTCAGAAGGGTATGATTGCGCCCATTTTTTTATAAGTTGCATCCTTGCTCCATTGGCCGCCGCATACCCGGATGTGCCTCCCTGACCGGTTTCTCCTGTTTTGGAACAGATATTTACAATTGCTCCTTTCGCCTTTTTCAGTGACGCGAAACATAACTCAGCCATAGTATTGTAATGCACTACATTTTTATCCAGCGAATCATTAAAACTCTTAAGGTTTCCATACTCAAGACTTACGCCATCATTGAGACCGGCATTGTTGACAAGGCCATATATCTGCCCATATT
>DATHPV010000550.1:0-8337 GCA_035483495.1 Puia sp. | reverse complement strand
AGTGATACCAAATTTCGTGGATCTCAACCGGTTTCACCGAAAAGCGATAGATCCGTTTCGAAAAGTGATTGCCCCAAACAATGAACGTATTATAGTACACGCTTCAAATTTCCGCAAGATAAAAAGGGTGCTGGACGTCGTGAAAATTTTTGCCGCAGTAAACAAACAGATCCCGTCTAAATTATTGTTTGTGGGAGACGGTCCTGATCGTCATGATGCGGAAAATTTATGCAGAGAACTGGGTATCTGTGATGATATAAGATTTATCGGTAAACAGGAACAGATCGAGGAAATCCTGGCCGTATCAGATTTATTTATTCTCCCTTCAGAATATGAAAGTTTTGGACTCGCTGCACTGGAAGCCATGGCAGCTGGAGTTCCCCTGATTTCATCAGATGCGGGCGGTTTGCCTGAAATTAATATCAATGGCAAAACCGGCTATATGAGCCCGGTAGGCGATGTCGTGTCCATGAGCAGGGATGCGATAAAAATCCTGGAGAATGACGAAACACTAAAAATGTTCAAGGCGAATGCTGTGGAGCAGGCAAAGAAATTTGACATTCATCATATCGTTCCTATTTACGAACATCTTTACGATCGTTTTTTAACTAAGCAGCCTCTTTCGAAAAAATTGGCTCCGGAAACCATTTGACAAGCGGGATAATTATTTTCTAAGCCATTTTTCAGGGTCAAAGAGGCGATCCTTTTCATCCGAGATGATGAATTCCAATTGGCCAATGTCAGCCAACTTACCGATTATTTGTCCGGTCTTTACCATTTCACCTTTAGTTACCGAAACGGCGGAAAGATTACTATACGTGGTAAAATATTTACCGTGACGAATCATGACGGCGGTTACATCACCTACATTAAAAACATTTTGCACCTGACCATCGAATACAGATGTGATTGAAGAATTAGCTGCTGCCTCAATGGTAATTCCCTGATTATTGTGTACAATTCCCTTGATATATTCATGGGGGCCGTACCGCATTGCTATAGTCCCCGAAGCGATGGGCCATGGTAAATGCCCCTTGTCTTTTTCAAAATTTCCTGACAATGTGATATCAGCAGAAGTATTGAACAGAGTTTCAGCGGCGGGTTTCGTCGCAGGTTTAACAGCTGATGGGGTCTCACCTGCTCCAGATGTGCCCGCAACATTTTTATTTGATTCCGTTTTTTCAGGAACCACAGCAGTTGAATTTGTAGTTGCTGTTGCAGCCGCTTTTTTCTTAGCTTCACGAATCGCTTCCTCGCGGGCGCGACGAATAGCTGCCATAATCGCATTACCCAGTTTTTGATCCTGCTTCTGCTTGGCATTCATCTCTCTTTTCAATTCTTTTTCCTGACCCTGAAGCTGCTCCACAACCTGGTCTTTTTCTTTTTTTTCTACCTCCAATACCTGCCGTTCCTTGTTCTGTTTCACGAGCGCCTCATCTTTTTCGAAGCGTGTTTTTTTAAGACCATCAATTTTATTCTGTAGCAGAACCTGGGTTTTCAGAATATTATCGGCTCTTTGTTCCCGGTAGGTTCGGTAAGATTTCAGATATTCCACTCTTTTAACAGCGTCGTTAAAATTTCCCGCTGCAAAAATAAAATTCAGGTAATCGTAGTTAGTCCTGTTTTCATATGCATATATAACGCTTTCAGCGTATTGTTTTCGTAGAGTAATTAGTTCATTTGTAAGTTTCGCAATCTCAGACCACGAATTGTTCATATCGGCCTGTATAAAATTCAATTGCTGGTTAATATTCGAAATTGCGGCTTCTCTCAACCGAAGTCTTTTTTGCAACAAAGCCAATTGTCCCAGTGTTTGTTTCCTGTTCTTATGGGTAACATCGAGGGAATTTTTTACCTGCTCTATTTCCTTTTGTATGGATGCCCGCTCTTTTTCGAGTTCACTCCGGCTCTGCGTCGGCGACTGAGACTTTGCGAAGTTTATCGAACCAAGAATAATCAAAAGAAGAAATACAGGTTTGCGCATATGCGTTTTACGTTCGTGATGAAGTTACTGTATAACGTTTAGTTGCGTTTATAATTTTTCGGAATAGAGAATGGAAAATCTAAATTCTCGTTAAAATGTATATTTTTAAAACTCATTTCAACATCCAGTCTTCCTTTTTCTGATACAACTATTTTACGATAGGTTGAGAAAAGTACAGTATCAGCTTTTTCATAATCTCCATAGGTCAGATCGCAGGAGCGGTCTTTCATTTGGTCTACATCATCAAGAATGCTGTGCTTAAGAGTGAGGTCATTGTTTAATGTCAGATAGTTTCGGAAAATCGGACCGATACTCAGAACAGAAATTCCCTGAAGGTCCTTGAGGTAATAAAGAATATTACTATCAAGATATATAGGATTGCCAAGGATCAAAGATTGCAGTACATTAAAGTCAAACGGTAAATGGGTAATTTCCTGCAGGTAGCCAATAGAGCGCTGCTGGTAAATTTTATCCAATTTATTCAAAACTTTTGCGCTGTCGGGAGTAATCAAAGCGCGAAAGGCTTCAATACCAAGTAAAGTAGCGTTAATAGAAATCCAGATCTTTTTATTTTTCTGAAGTCGTATAAAGGCATTGAATTCATAATCTTTTCCGTCCGTCGCCTCATAATGAACTTTTAGTTTTGCGGAAAAAGTGTTGCAGTCGATATTATTCGATTTGATATGACTGTACAATTGGTGAATATATTTTAGAGAGTCTGCGTGCAGGTCTTCGGCGGTGGCAGTATCGATTTTCTTATGAGTAGTATCTTTTTTACTAATGGCAGTCGTAATTTTTTTTGCAGAACGACAGGAGGTTTCCATCATCACAATCATTGCAACCAGTAACAAAAAACAACCAACCTTAAAAAAAAACCCGCCGCCTGGATTAACCATATTATAAATTCTTAAGATTTTCCGGTATGTCCGAAGCCACCTTCATTTCTGACTGTCTGATTCAGTTCTATCACCGGATGCCAGTCTACTTTTTCAACACTGCTTACAATCATCTGCGCAATTCTGTCGCCTGGTTGTATCCGTTGTTCAATGTTCGAAAGGTTAATAAGAATAATCTTCAATTCCCCACGATAATCCGCATCTACAGTTCCCGGTGAATTCAAACAGGTGATTCCCTGTTTAAGTGCCAGTCCGCTGCGAGGTCTGATCTGAGCCTCATAACCAGATGGCAATTCGATAAAAATGCCAGTAGGAATTAACAACCTTTCCATTGGTTGGAATACGATTTCAAAAGGAATATTTGCTTTCAGATCCATACCCGCTGAATCAGCGGTAGCGTAAGAAGGCATTGGAAATCTTGACTGATTAATGATCTTAACAGGAATGGACATGGGCGCAAAGGTAATTAATCCACTTTCTTCAACAATACTATCGCCTGGGCCATTATTCCTTCTTCGCGTCCGATAAAACCAAGTTTTTCCGTGGTAGTAGCCTTGATAGAAATATCGTCTGCGTTTATTGACAGTAAATCTGAAATGATCGTACGCATTTCAGGTGCATATTTCATTATTTTCGGTTTCTCCAGGCAGATCACAGTATCGAGATTAACGATGCCAAATCCCTTTTTCTGAATGAGCTGAAATGTTCTGACGAGGAGAATCCTGCTCTCTATATCTTTTAATTCATTATCGGAATCGGGAAAATGAAACCCGATATCTCCAAGACTAAGTGCACCCAGTAGTGCATCACAAATTGCATGTAATAACACGTCGCCATCGCTATGGCCCAGGGATCCTTTGTTATGTGGGATTTCAACACCACCAACCCATAATTTTCTTCCTGTAACAAGCTGGTGAAAATCTGTTCCCAGGCCAATACGATAAGACATAAGAGAGAAATTTGGAGATTTGAAGATTTGGAAATTTTAAAATATTTCCAAATCTTCAAAATTTCAAATTATTGATCTGTTCCGCTGGTTCCGACTGGCGGGCCGTCCAAATCAAACACCAATCCGAATCGTATTGTATTTGAAAGTGGATTTCTTGTTATACCTGACCCGGAAGGAATAAGGTAGGAAAAGTTCAGGCCAAGCATATTATATTTTAAACCGATACCCATTGTAAAATATTGTCTTCCTCCCTGGTCCTGACTTTCATAGAAGTAGCCGAGACGCAGAGAAAACTGGTCCATATAAGTATACTCTGCACCAATGGAAGCGTTTACAGTATTCCACTGTCCGTTAAATGATTTAAACCAGCTGCTCACAACACTTTGGCTATAGTAAGCCTGTAAGGCTTCACTACTTGTGTCCTGGGGAGGAGCCGGAACCAATAACTTGTTTAAGTCCAAACCAAAATTGATTTTGTTCTCTTCATCGAACACTTTTGTATAATTTCCACCGATACCCATATTTGCCGGAATATATTCTTTCTGGGTTGCATCATTGGTGTACCCGATCTTAGATCCAAGATTTGATAAAACAAAGCCGAAGGTCCAGCCTTCTTTGTTTGCAGCAATATTTTTGTAGGTAAGTGAAAGATCGGCTGCTACCGCTTCTCCTGCTTTATAAGCAGAAATACTTCCTGAAGTTGCTGCGGCGCCAAGAGTGAGGTTGGAATTAATATATCTCAAGGCCAGTCCGATTCCCAGTTTGTCTGACAATTTACGAGAATAGCCGAGATCAAAAGCGAACTCACGCGGTCTGCCCTCTCCCCAACTGTTACCGGAAATATCAGAAAATTGAATACTCCCCAGACTGAAATACCGTAGGTCGGCAGTCAGCCCTTCGTTGTCATTAAGTTTATGATACCCCGAAGCTGCCAGAAGATAAACGTCGTTTAAACCAAGGTCTTTAAGCCATGGAGTATAGGTAAGACCAATCCCGGTTTTATATTCTGAAAAAGGGGTTTTAGACAGGTTGTAAAAACCAGAGTTCGCATCAGGAGAAGTAGCAATTCCCTCTTCACCCATACCGCCCGCACGGGCGTCAGGGGATATTCTCAAAAACGGCACTGCAGTAGTTACCACGTTCACCGGATTTGTTTGAGCACTTGCCAGATAAAATGAGAACACACCGCACATCAAAGCAGTTAGACGGAAAAACAGTCGTTTCATGTATTTTAATTTAGCTTTAAAAGGAACTGACTGTAAAATGAGGTCGTGGTTGTTCAAAAACCACCAAACGAACTCATTTCAGCAATTAGAGGGTAGAAATATTCAATAGCTAATCATGTGGTTTTAAGTGAGTTCCGATTCTGGCTGTCTTCAGACACTTCCTAATCAGCAGTACCGTAGAAGACTTAACCGTTCTTCCGAATAATCCAACGTATACAATACCAGAATATTGCGCAAGTTAGTGGTTTCCCGGAATCAGCAAAGGTATGCAAAAAGACAGCCAACTTATCAAGGCTTTAACATTCCCGAAACGGGATTTTTTCCATCAAACAAACTAATTTCGTGATCCTTGCGTATTATGACATCAGAGGGTCAATTTTACAATATTTGTTTCAAAACCACGTTTCTACACTTAACATATCACGGTTAAATGCGTTTTCTATGAATCTCAAAAATCTAGTTATCCTTGCTTCCTGTGCCGCAGCGATGGCCTCTTGTAAAACAAAGACCCAATCTTCTGCTGTTACAGGCTGGAATTATAACGACAAAAACATGGGCGGATATCAGGTATCCAAAGAAAAAGAACAGCGTACCGGTCCGGGTCTGGTCTTTGTTCAGGGTGGTACATTTACCATGGGTGCCACTGAGGAAGATGTTATGAGCGAGTGGAACAACATTCCCCGCCGCGTTACTGTGAACTCATTTTATATAGACAGAACCGAAGTGGCGAACGTGCATTATCGGGAGTATCTATATTGGATTAATAATGTATTTGAAGGTGATGAATATCAGACGGTACGTAACAACGCACTTCCTGATACACTGGTTTGGAGAAGTGAACTTGCATACAACGAACCATTAGTGGAATATTATTTCCGTCATCCTTCTTATAATTATTATCCTGTTGTTGGAGTTAGCTGGAGACAGGCTAAGGATTTTTGTTTGTGGAGAACAGACCGTGTAAATGAAAAAGCACTTGTGGATCGTGGATATATCAATAAAAATTCATTGAAAAATATACAGGGTCTTGGTCAGGAGAACTTCAACACCAAGTCTTATCTCGTTGGTGAATATCAGGCGACACCTGGTCCGGCTGCAAAATCTAAAAAGAACGAATTAAAGAATCCAAACGGTACACCACGTACACAGGTAACATTTGAAGATGGTATCCTTTTACCTTCTTACCGTCTGCCTACTGAAGCAGAGTGGGAATATGCGGCCCTTGGATATATAAATCAGAATCCCGCTCCCAGCAATACAGATAAGAAAAGAGGTGAAGAGCTTGTTGCTAACAAACAGGTTTATTCCTGGAGCCAGAATGTAAACGGCTTACGTGATTCACGCAGGGGCACCTGGCAGGGAACATTTCTTGCGAATTTTAAAAGAGGAAATGGAGACAATATGGGTGTTGCCGGTGGATTGAATGACAACGCCGTATACACAGCAGATGTAACTTCTTTTTATCCAAACGGCTTCGGTTTATATAATATGTCAGGTAATGTGAGTGAGTGGGTTGAAGACGTATTTCGTCCCCTTTCTTCTCAGGACGTGAATGGTGTTGCACCTTTCCGTGGTAATAAATTCGAAACAATGGATCTTGGTAAAGAAGGCAAACCTGAAAGAGACAGCCTCGGTAGAATAAAATATCGTGATGTAACAGATAAAGAAAGCGAAAACAGAAGAAACTATCAGAAAGGAAATGTTATCAATTATCTGGATGGTGACTCTCTGATCGCAGGTATCAGTTATGGTTATGGTAAAACGACCCTGATAAGTGATAAATCAAGAGTAATTAAAGGGGGAAGCTGGGATGACCGTGCATACTGGCTCGGACCCGGAACACGCCGCTTTATGGAAGAAGATCAGGCAAGTTCTACAGTTGGGTTCCGTTGTGCGATGGATCGCGTGGGCAGTGCGGCAGGAAACGGAAGACAAACAGGTATCAGCTATAAAACCAGAAAGCAGAACGCCCGCAAACAATAACGATTTTAAGGTATAAACTTCGTCAAAGCCATTCCGTCTTAATCGGGATGGCTTTGATGTTTATTAGATTTGCTTCTTAAGCTTATAGCCTAAAGCTCAAAGCATAAAACTAATTTGTAAATTTTTTAAGAATAGTAACGTAATTGATATGGATAAATCCGGTTCTAAAGAAAATAGTAATCATCATTTCACTATTGAAGAATTATATCAGCTTTATCTAAAATATCCTTCCGTTTCTACGGACACACGAAAGGTTCAAAAGGGAGATCTTTTTTTCGCATTGAAAGGAGATAATTTCAATGGAAATCTTTTCGCCGGTCAGGCCATAACTAACGGTGCTTCTTATGCGATTATAGACGAAAAACCTGCAGTATTAAATGATCGTTTAATCCTGGTCGACAATTCCCTGGCGACCCTGCAAGCGCTCGCAGCGCATCACCGGAATCAGTTTTCAATTCCATTCATCGCCATTACCGGGAGTAATGGAAAAACAACCACCAAGGAGCTCATTCACGCGGTGCTTTCTGAAAAATACAGAACATATGCCACCGAGGGAAACCTGAATAATCATATCGGCATTCCGCTTACCATCTTAAAAATAAAATCAGATGCAGAAATTGCCATTATTGAAATGGGCGCCAATCACAGGGGCGAAATTGCGGGTTATTGCACGTATACAAGGCCAACGCATGGATTAATTACAAATGCCGGTAAAGCACATCTGGAAGGATTTGGCGGTGCTGAAGGCGTTAAAAAAGGCAAAGGCGAGCTTTTCGATTACTTGCGGGCACATGAGGGAACAGCCTTTGTAATGTGGGACTATGATTATCTGCAACAAATGAGCAGGGGTATCAAAAATATTGTTTCTTACGGCTGCAAGGAAGCTGACATAGTTGGTTTCGCTGAAACAGCAGCACCTTATTTACGAGTTAGTATTACCAAAGGAGAACTATCGGGCTTATTGCAGACCCATTTAACGGGTGATTATAATCTTCCAAACGTTTTGGCAGCTGTTACCATGGGTAATTACTTTAAAGTAGATGCAAGAGATATAAAAAAAGGAATTGAGAATTTTGAGCCATCTAATAGTCGTTCGCAAATAATATCATCGGGAACCAATACCATCATTCTGGATGCTTACAATGCCAATCCTTCAAGCATGAAACTGGCGATTGAAAATTTTAACCATTTTCCTAACGAAGAAAAAGTACTTCTGCTAGGTGCTATGGCAGAGCTCGGACGGGAAAGTTTAGAAGAACATGAAATGATATTGCATCAAATCGAATTGACTAACTGGAA
>DATHPV010000549.1:0-2641 GCA_035483495.1 Puia sp. | reverse complement strand
AATTATTCGAACCAAAATTCCTAAAAGAAAAATACCACACAACACATATCACCAACGCCGCAACAGTTCCGGAGCCTTTTTTTATATATCCGATGCCGCCAACGGTAGCAATAATTTTTGCTAACGATAAAATCATAAAGCCTCCATAAATTCCTGGTAATAATCCAAGCCTAAATGCGTGATGAGATCTTCGCCCATAATATGCCGCAACGTATTTTGCAACTTTATTAATTGCTTGAAAATATCATGCTCAGGCCGCAAACCTGGTGCAGTTTGTGGCGATTTAAAATAGAACGACAACCATTCCTGGATTCCATACATGCCTGCTCTTTTTGCCAAATCACTGAACAATGCAAGATCTAAAACAATGGGAGCAGCAAGAATAGAATCGCGGCAAAGAAAATTAATTTTTATCTGCATCTGATAGCCAAGCCATCCGAAAATATCAATGTTATCCCAACTCTCTTTATTATCGCCATGAGGCGGATAATAATTGATGCGCACTTTGTGATACAGATCGCCGTATAATTCTGGATTAATATCCGGTTGCAAAATATCATCCAGCACACTAAGCTTCGATACTTCTTTTGTTTTGAAATTATCCGGATGATCGAGAACCAATCCGTCTCTGTTGCCTAAAATATTTGAAGAAAACCAACCACGAATTCCCAATGCGCGCGCCGCCAAACCCGGAGCCAGTATGGTTTTCATCAGTGTTTGACCGGTTTTGAAATCTTTACCGCCGATCGGAGTTTCTGTTTCTTTTGCAAGTTCCAGCAATGCATCAATATCACAAGTAAGATTAGGTGCACCATTAGAAAATGGAATTCCCAATTTCAATGCCGCGTATGCATAGATCATACTCGGCGAAATTTGCGGATCATTATTTTTTAACCCGGCTTCAAATTTTTCAAGAGAACTATGAACATCAGATTGCTCAATATATTTTTCGGTTGAACCACACCAAACCATCACAATTCTGTTGCAATCATTAGCATCCTTGAAATTTTCGATATCATCCATCACTGCTTTTGCGAGATCAAATTTTGTTTTGGCTTGCTTAACATTTGTGCCATCAAGATTTGCGACAAATGATTTATCAAACACAGCTTTCATTGGTTTGATGGCTTCCAACTCCGGTTTAATTTGCTCCAATAACCCCGGTTCAAGTACGCGCGCATTTTTAGCCGCTTCGTAAACGTTATCGGTGTACAAATCCCAGCCCCCGAATTTTATCTGGTCTAATTCTGCAAGCGGAACAAATTCTTTGATTTTTGGAAACCGGTTCTCGGTTCTCTTTCCTAAACGAATATTGCTCATTTGAGTTAGTGAACCAAAAGGCTGCGCCAATCCTTTTTTTACGGCTTCTACGCCGGCAATGAATGTTGTAGCGACAGCACCTAACCCGGGAATTAGAATTCCGAGCGTGCCATCTGCTTTTTTAGGTAAATTTTTCATGTAAAATAAATTTGAAAATGAATCAATTAGTTTTTTATAAGTCAATAAGAGTTGTGCAAAAATCCGTCATTATCAGCAATTTTACCGGAAAAATTTTAAGGGTGGATGAATAAGCAAAAAGATAGAAAACATTTAACAGTCAGGAAAGTTCACTAAAACAAAAAAGCATCTTTAAAAAGATGCTTTTCAGTTTAATACGCAGGTTGATCCAATGGTTTATTCACCCTTTTGTTTGTCGAGCAATTCTCTTTTTTCGATGCGGTAGGAACTTATCAAACCAAGTCCACCGCCGATCGCGATTAGTGCAAAGTATATCCAAACATTCGAACCTCCTTCGTCAAAATCATGGTGATTTTTGTAGAAGACATAATTGTCTAATAAATAGGCGGCAAATAATCCAATTCCCGCACCAAGTAATACCAAACCCCATTTAAGATTACGGTATGGCGTGGGTCTTTTTTCAACCAATTTAGGGTTCATGCCTTTTTCAATCATTATGAGGTTTTCTTTGTTCTGAAGATACCTGATACCAAAAATCATTGCAAAAGCTCCTAATGTTATTAGTATCGGTATAAATAAGGCTATTACGTCAGGTCCCATAAAAAATGTTTTATTGTTTAGTGTATGTTGTTTGTTAAGACTACTGAAATTGTTTCCGGGTTACAGTTTTTAAAATTTCCTTTTTTTAAGAACTTCTTTTCAGCGTCGTTTCGCAATCTATGACTAAGGTTGATTGAAAGAGGTTACAGATTTTTGAAAACATTTCACGCAAAGGCGCGGTGAGATTTAGCCACAGAGAAACACAGAGGCGAAGAGATTCGCAGAGATTCTCCGTGGTTCTCTTAATACTCTGCGACTCTCTGTGGCTGAAACCATAGCTCAATATTTATTCTGTCGATGAAGGGATTGCGACGCAACGATGCTTAACCGGAGTTACTGAAGCCGGTATCCAAATAATTCTCTTAATCCCAGATTTACTGTAAATATAATAATGTATCTAACTTGTAACCTCAAACGATAAAGATTAGTCTTATTGACGTCATGTATACCGGACTGACAGATATGGAGATCATTAGCCGCGTCCTAAAAGGAGACCAGCAGGTTTTTGCTGAGCTTGTTAGCCGCTATCAGAATTATGTATTTACGCTGGTAATGAGGATCACAGAAAACCGGGAAGATGCGG
>DATHPV010000548.1:0-3874 GCA_035483495.1 Puia sp. | reverse complement strand
AATTATTCGAAGTATTTACCAAAGAAGGAAGAGATGTCCATCTTCTTGATAAAAAAGCAATCGTAAATAAATCTTCTATTGCCAATGAAAAAAATTGTCTTGGCGGATTGTATAGTAATGAAGAAATTATCGTTGATCCCCGGCATGCGATTTCCACCTTGCCTGTTTATTTACAGGAAAAATTTGATATTCAATGTAACTGGGGTAAAACCGTAACGGAGGTTGCAAGCGGACAGATTACAATAGGATCCGAAATCATACAGTGTGATCAGATTTTTATTTGCAGTGGATCTGATTTTGAAACGCTGTATCCCGAAGACTATGCTAAATTCCCCCTTACAAAATGTAAACTTCAAATGATGAGGTTAATAGAAGCTGAGTCAAGGCGAATAGGCCCTGCATTATGCGGGGGTCTTTCTCTTATTCACTATGCCAGTTTCAAGTCTGCTCCTTCCCTGCATATATTAAGAAACCGGTATGAAAATGAGATGTCTGATTACCTCGACCTCGGCATTCACGTTATGGTTTCGCAAAACCAATCAGGTCAGTTAACTGTGGGAGATTCACATGAATATGGATTAGCCCCTGACCCATTCGACAGAAAATTAATTAACGATAAGATCCTGAAATATCTTCAGGAATTTACTTCGCTAAATCGCCCGGAGCTGATTGAAACATGGAATGGTGTTTATGGTAAGCTTACGAACGGAGAAACCGATTTGTTTTATTCACCTGCACCCAATGTGTTTATTATAAATGCGGTGGGTGGTGCGGGAATGACATTGTCATTTGGACTCACGGAAGAATTGGTAAATTCACTATAAATTTATTCTTAACGTAAATGTTAGACAACCAATGCCGGTTTAATTCCGACAACTTCCTGTTTTCTATATTTTGAAGAAAAATAAAATAAAGAAAGGAATGCACCTGCAATACCCAGTACTGATAAAATCACAACACCGTGCGAATAAAAGGAAGTCCACTGAAGTTTTATTTTCAATATTTCTTTTGTAACCAACACACCTACGCTTCCGACATATCCAAAAGAGTCGGCTACATATATCAGAAATCCCACATTGCCTGGAAATCTAAAACTGGCAATTAACCTTTCAAAAAAAATACAATTAAAGGGAATAT
Source organism: Puia sp. (assembly GCA_035483495.1). GTDB lineage: Bacteria > Bacteroidota > Bacteroidia > Chitinophagales > Chitinophagaceae > Puia. Next base: position 2,737 of record DATHPV010000548.1, on the reverse strand, counting down.
ATACCGTATACAGTCCAAGGCCGGTAAGAGTTAACCACCAGAAAGCATTGATAGATCCCTGCATAAAAAACATACTTGTCAGTCCTGTTATGACAAATCCGGCTATAATAATGTAATGAGTATAAACCAATGCCTTTATATTGTTCCTCACCATAATCATACTTCCCATTAATAGAAGCAGGATAAGAGTAACGGGTGCTTCTGTTTGAGTAAATATGGCAGGCTGCATGCCATAGCCATTTTCCTTAAGCATATCGGCCATAAAATTATCGCGAATATCCCGGAACACGGTCGCAAATACATAGATCCCGATGGACGCTATCAGACCGGGGAGAAACATTTTCACAAACTCTTTTCTGCGTGCTGAAGGCATCGGTTCCCGAATGCTTCTGTCTTTAACGTCGGCAACAGAAGGAGGAGGAATTTTTTCCAAAAAGAAAACGGCAATAAGTAATGGCACCGAAAATACCAATCCGGTAATAAATGGGAGCCAATATTCACTGGTGCCAAAATGTTGCAGAATAAATCCGGCTACGGTTTTTACAAATCCAGAGGAAAATATGAAACTAACTGAAAGAGCTGCACCAATAAAATCAGTTGCTCTTCTTCCTTCAACATACGAAAAAATAATACCCCAGATCATACCCAATGGAAAACCATTGATAAACATAAAGAAGATATTCCATGGAGCTGGAACAAGGGCAAACAAGAGAAGCCCTGCCCATGAAATTCCTACAAGCAACAAGATTATTTTACCGCGTCCAATATTTTTTAATTCCGATATAAAACGAATTCCATAAATTTTACTGCTAGCATATCCAAGTACCTGGATAATTACCAACCATACCTTATAACTTATTCCCGCATAGTGCATGCCGTCAAAACTGCAGACGGTAAATCCTTTCCTGAATCCATATACCATAGTATAAGTCAGAAAACTAACAATTGCGGCTGATATGGCAATCGCCCGATCATTTCGGTTTTTGACTTGAAATTTAATTGTCAATGAAAAGATTTAAAATTTAGCATCCGTTATTTTATTTTCATAGCCGTTCCGGATTTCACTAATCCTGCTGTTCCTGCAAGTGTTGAAAAATAAGTTCCTTAAAAATGTCCAGAGACGGAATTGTTTGATTTTCCAGTTTCGCTGCTTCGTCCCAACGTCGCATCTGAATTATTTCACGGAATAACGGATCTTCTTCGAGTAAATCCGCTTCTTCATCAGACATTGGCCCACCCTGAAAATCCAGAGTGCGTTTGCTTGCTTCTGAAAGTTTATCATAATAACCAGGTTCCCTTAAAGTGAGATATCTTTTTGCAGCGACGTGAGATGCTACCAGCCTGGTAACCTTAAATGAAAATCCACGATCTTCCAAAAACGAAGCGCCGATGGCTTCATGATCTTTGATGCCGTAACTGCTCATAGAATTTTCATTGGTAACTTTTTCAGCTATATGACCAATGTCATGAAGAAAAGCAGCCAACACCACTTCATTGCCAAATCCCTCCTGTTTGGCGAGTTGTGCCGACTGGACCATATGTTCGAGTTGAGATACTTTCTCTCCGGAATATTCTTCTCCGCCATACAAAGAGTATAAATGAATAATCTCATTTGATATTTGTTCTGCTTCCTGTCTTTTCATATTTCTCAGTAAAAAATTGATTTAATTGGTTCTGCTTTTCCCTGATCCGGTATAAAATGAAAACCAAGGAGACCTGCCAGGGTTGGAGCTATTTGTTTCTGGTATAGTGGCTCTGTTGTTTTTACAACACCCCTGGCTTTGGTATCGGGTCCAATTGCTGCAATCCAAATCTGTCCCGCATCCGAAATATCCTCACCATGATCGGTCCACTGTTCTTTTATTTTATCGCCTCTTCCATGATCACAGGTAACCAGCAGTGTAGTTTTATTTCTATATTCCGGGATTGACTGAACGATATTCCAAAGATCGTTTATCATGGCGTCTTCTGCGTGTGCGCTTTTAAGATATTGATCATACAATCCGGCGTGTGCGAAATCATCGGTCTCATCAAAAGCGATATATAGCACCTTCGGTTTGTATATTTTAAAGTATTCACGACCGGCAAAATAGGTAAGGAGATCGAGGCGTACGTCAAGTGGTTTTGCCTCCAGAAACTGCATTTCATTAATGAGTTTGAGTGGACCATCGTAAAATTTTAAACTATCTACGTCAGAATTTACGTAAATCCCGCTTCTCCACTTATTTAATATGAAAGGAAAAACGTCCCAGGTCGTAAAAACGGCTATCTTACCTTTATAACCAGGTTGTTTCTCTATAAATTCCAAAACGTTGGTATTCCGGTTTATTATTTTATCGTTTGAATTCACGGCGGTATCCGGATACCCGGTGAAAATTTCATTGTAACCAGGATAAGAAAATTTATACTTATTGGCGTTATTTACTTCGCTTCCATCCAAACGATCGCCAAAAATTTGTCCCCGAATAGCAATATTATTCCAGAGAAATGGAAATAGCTTTTTTCTCCTCTCATTTCTGTCAGTATCGCCAAAGGCGAATACTATGGAAGCTGAATCTCGCGTAAATTTCTTATTTACTACGATCTGCGAGTCAATTCCGCCAAAAATTTCCTGCCAACGCAGTCCATCCAGGGTTACAATTATCAGGTTTTCAGTTTTATGCTGCTGTGCGACAGAATATCCTCCTGAAAAGATGCAAAATGCAAGAAGTAAGATTTTCATCCTGGTTACGAAAGG
>DATHPV010000547.1:0-2990 GCA_035483495.1 Puia sp. | reverse complement strand
ATTTCCTTTTAGGAAGTGGCAAAATTGCCTCTAAAAAAGGAAACTGAAAAACAAAACTCTTGTACTTAGGCCTGAATAGCATAATTTTTTACTTTTGCACCCTTTAACTGAAAAAAATACCTGTTGAAAACCATTTGCTGTTATTTATTTGCCGCCTCATTCCTCATTTGCTGCGGACAAAGTCCAAAAGTTAAACCGCCTGCTCAAACGCGGGACACAACTTTTCAGGCGATGGCAAATCCGAGCCCCAAACCCATGAACTCAGCTGAGTTTAGGGTATATCACGATGCTTCAAGACGCTTTTTCGATTCTCTGTTCTTACATGGTTTTAACGGCGGACTTGTGGTGGCTCACAATGGGACCATCGTTTACGAACGTTACAACGGTTTTAAAAATCCCAGAAAACATATCGATAGCGTAAATGTCCACACTGCCTTCCATCTGGCTTCGGTTTCAAAAACTTTCACAGCAATGGGAATTTTGAAATTATGGGAAGAAGGAAAACTGGATATACACGATGACATCTCTAAATATTTATCTGGCTTCCCCCCGGGAGTCACGATAAAAGATTTGCTAAGTCAACGAAGTGGCTTGAGAAACTACGTGCATTTCATGGATCAGTCAGGCTGGGACAAACGAAAATATCTTACTAATAACGACTTATTGCAATACATTATTAAACATCATTCAGAGATTCAGTATACTGCCGCGGGCCATCACTTCGAATATTCAAACACGAACTACGCTTTCCTGGCACTTATAATTGAAAAAGTCTCAGGTGAAACATACGATGAGTTCCTTACAAAAACCTTCTTCCAACCCCTCCGGATGCAGGATACCTATGTGTATTCAATCAAGGATACCGCAAGTGCAACACGATCTTATAAATTAAGCGGAAGATTATATCCTATGGAATACCTGGATATGGTTTACGGAGATAAAAATGTTTACAGCACTCCGGAAGACATGCTCAAATGGGATGCTTGTCTCCGCGGAGGAGTCATGTTTAAACAATCTACACTTGACAGCGCCTACACACCTTATAGTCTGGAGAAACGCGGCAAAAGGAATTATGGTTTTGGCTGGAGAATGATCGTATATCCCGGAGGAAAAAAATTAATCTACCATAATGGCTGGTGGCATGGTAACCGCACAGTGTTTATTCGGATGATGGAAGAAAACGCCACCATTATTGCACTTTGCAATAACGACAATAAGCGGGTTTATGCATCTAAGAAACTCTGCGACATTTTTGGAAATTATCAACAGGCACACGAAAGTTTCGATGAACCAGACAATGATCCAGAAGGTCGCGGAGGCGAAAAAAGATAAGCCGATTTTTTAACCACAGTTCTGGCTAAAAGCATTTTCTTACCTTTGTTTGAATGAAACAGCTTGAAACTTTCTTAGCTGGATTTAATTCCCCTTATAAAATTTTCGATAATTCAACAGCCCTTTCCCTCTATAAACCGAGGGAACCTTTTTCTAATAAAGGAGATTTTGGTCATGCCTTAATGCTTGCGGGAAGTTATGGGAAAATGGGTGCAGCGGTCTTGGCAGTAAAAGCCTGTTTACAGTCCGGCGTAGGATTAATTACCGCACATCTGCCTTCCTGCGGATATGAAATTATGCAGACCGCTTTACCCGAAGCAATGGTAAGTGTTGGTGAAGGCGAGTTTGAATTGACCGGCTTTCCATTGCACATTGAATTATTTCAGGCAGCAGGTGTCGGACCTGGTATAGGAACGAACAAAGAAACGGCAGGTATGCTAAAAAAGTTTTTGAAAGCTTTTCACAAACCCCTCGTTCTTGATGCCGACGCGCTCAATATCATAAGTAAAGATCCCGAGCTATTATCATCATTGCATCCAAATACGATTATTACACCACATGTGAAGGAATTTGACCGTCTGTTCGGAGTAAGTACTCACGAATTATCAAGATTTGAGAAAGCAATAGAAATGGCTATCAGATATAAAATTATCATTGTACTGAAAGGGCACTATACAGGTGTTTTCCATCCGAATGGAAACATTTCATTTAATACAACCGGCAACGCGGGCATGGCGAAAGGCGGAAGCGGCGATGCACTAACAGGTATCATCACATCTTTGCTCGCTCAATCTTATACCCCCGAATCAGCTGCTTCCTTAGGAGTTTTTATACACGGACATGCCGGCGATATCGCAGCTTCATTGTTTTCTGAAGAAGCCATGTTGCCGTCCGATCTGATAAATTGCCTGGGCAGGGCATATCTTGAATTAAAGAAAAATAGTGTTGGATATGCTGTTTGATCCTTTGAAAATCAGAAGTATCAATTTTAAAAACAGAATTGCAATTTCACCAATGTGCCAATATTCATCTGTTGATGGATTTGCAAACGACTGGCACCTGGTCCATCTTGGAAGTCGTGCTTCGGGTGGCGCAGCTCTGGTAATGCAGGAAGCAACGGCAGTCTCACCGAATGGCCGTATATCACCCGATGATATGGGCTTGTGGAAAGATGAACACATAACTCCATTAAAAAGAATTACGGATTTTATAAAAAATCAGCATTCCGTACCTGCAATCCAATTGGCACATGCCGGAAGAAAAGCTAGTGTGACTTCGCCCTGGAAAGGAGGAAAGATTTTGCAAGTAGCCGACGGCGGATGGAAAACAATAGCGCCTTCTTCCATTCCGTTTCGGGAAAGCGATCCCGCACCAGAAAGCATGACATTGGCTGAAATACTTCAACTTCGCGAAGATTTTAAATCTGCAACCCGACGTGCTTTGGAGGCCGGATTTGAAGTAATAGAAATTCATGGCGCACATGGTTATCTTATAAATAGTTTTCTTTCGCCACTTAGTAATCATCGCACTGATCAATATGGTGGCAGCTTCGAAAACAGGATTCGTTTGCTAAAAGAAATCAGCACAGATATCAGAATGATTTGGCCTGACAGGTTTCCTTTATTTGTACGAATTTCATCAACAGATTATGCAGAAAA
>DATHPV010000546.1:0-4986 GCA_035483495.1 Puia sp. | reverse complement strand
ATTGGTACCAACCTTGAAATTATAGGTTTAGTTCTTTTTAATACCGGAGCAATTATGTCGAATTCACTGGTCGAAATATGATGATTTAAAAAGTGTAATTGCGTGTTTGTTTCAGGATAGTGTATCAATCCTTGCAAAAAGGAAAAATACAATATCACTCAAATGCCGTCGTTTATACTTGTTAACTACCCATTAATATTACGCTAGGAACAAGACCTGGGATTAAATATGTTGCTCCGTGTGTGGTACCGATGAGTAGTTTACTGGTGAAGAACCAGATCCGACTCGAACCTTTTGAAAACTATTAAATCCTGCGTCATGAAAACGTTGTCTAAACTCGTATCCACCAGTAGTGTGTCACTATTGGTCCTCACCTCACCTGTTCTGATTTCGAACAATCATAAAAAGATTGAAGTATCTACAAGCACCGCTGTCGTTGCGGCTACTTATCATATTCCTGTTTTGACCGATAACAGTTTTAAAAGTTTTAAATATAATAGCCCGGCTATGAATGCCGCGGTTACTGAAAAAGTAGCTGATGAAGATAAAGCCCCTGATTTTAATGCAAGTGCTGCTGTTAAAAAAGCTTTTGAAGTAAAGATGGTTATCAAGCAGGCTCTTACATTATATGACTCGATGAAACTGGAACAGTCTGGCTTGAATCAAAAGGCTTTTGAATATGCCTGGAGAGGATATCATAATCTGATGAAGCAGGGTAAGCTGAAAAAATCTTATGTACTTACAGTTTGTGACTTTACACAGTCATCAAGCGCTAAAAGAATGTATGTAATTGATGTTACTCATAAAAAGCTTCTGTTTAATACATATGTATCACATGGTATGAATTCCGGAGTTGAATATGCAACATCATTTTCTAATAAAGCGAATTCATTTAAAAGCAGTTTAGGATTTTTTGTTACTTCTAAAACTTATGTTGGAAGAAATGGTCTTTCATTAAAAGTACAGGGTCTTGAAAAAGGTTATAATGACCTGGCTGCAAAAAGACATATCGTATTACATGGTTCTGATTATATCAGTCCTGAATATTTAAAAGATAATGGTGAAATGGGAAGAAGTCTGGGTTGTGCAGCAATGCCAAATGCGATGAGCCCTAAGATTATCAAGACGATCAAGAACGGTAGTTGTTTATTTATATATCATCCGACAACAAATTACCTGACGCATAGTAACGTAATCAATGGTTAAAATAAATCAATAATTTAAGCGCAAAGGGGACAGTTTTTACTGACCCCTTTTTGAGTTAGTTTTTAGTTTTTGTTAGTAGTTAGAATCCAAACCCTTTGATATGACCATCCGCCTGACCATTCTATTATTCGCCACTGGTCTGCTTAGCAGCAGCGTTTCAGGCCAGTCGCTCGATTCCTCTCTCAGCAATTACAACGACAGATTCCCGCAGGAAAAAATACATATTCAATTCGACAAAGACACTTATCTGCCGGGGGAAACCGTCTGGATGAAAGCCTATCTGCTGAGCGATGCAAAACCTTCTTCTGTAAGCAAGAATCTTTATTTTGACTGGACTGATGCCGATGGCAGATTGCTGTTGCACAGTGTATCTCCAATTACCGAAGGAGGAGCAGCCAGTTATTTCAAAATACCAGCCTGGGTGAAAAATGGCGTTATGCACGTTAAAGTCTACACTCAGTGGATGCTGAATTTCGATAAGGCATTTTTATACAATAAGGATATTCCTGTTTTAATGCCTGTGGAAGGTGCAGCTCCCGTACCAGAGAAACCCCAGACCACTATTGGTTTTTATCCCGAAGGCGGCGACCTGATAAATGGAGTTACCTCGGTTCTGGCTTTTGAAGCATTAAATCAGCACAACAAACCTTCAAGTGTAACAGGGGTAATAAAAACGGCAAAAAATATTATAGTAGATTCTTTCCGTACCGGTTACAATGGTATGGGAACCCTGAAATTCAGACCTATATCCGGTGAACATTATATCGCCTATTGGAACAACGAATCGGGCGAGCAGCAGGTTACGCCTTTGCCAGACGCAAAATCAAATGGATTGGTTCTTCAGGCAGAACCGTATAATAATAACCAACTTCATTATAAACTGGAAAAATCAGCAGATGCAAGTAAGCTCACAAAGATCATTGTTGTGGGAACCATCAATCAGAAAATCGTTTATAAAACCAGTCTGAACCTGGAGAACAATATTGCAGAAGCAAATATTAATGCCCTTGAACTTCCATGCGGGATATTACAGCTAACGGCTTTTGATTTGGATATGAAGCCTCTTGCTGAAAGAGTGGTGTTTATAAATAACCAGAAAGCATATGCGAAAGTTCAGATGAAAAGGGAATCGGTAAATCTGAATAAAAGGGCAAGAAATGAATTCTCTGTTGAAATACCTGACAGCCTGGTCACCAATCTCTCTGTTTCGGTTACTGACGCCGGACTTGGATACGACAGCAGCAATAATATTTATTCCGACCTTTTGATAGCGGGAGATTTAAAGGGGGTAGTGCCCGATGCCGCATCTTTTCTGAACGATCCGGTAAATGCTGATGAACACCTGAATCTTTTACTTCTCACACATGGTTGGAGAAAATTCAACTGGGAAACAGTGGTGTCAGGGAATTTTCCTGAATTAAAATATTCAAGAGACGCAGGATTTCTGTCGATAAAAGGAGAGATCAGTAACAGTTCGACTCTTGACAATCAGGATTCGATGGCTCTCTTATTAGTTTCCCGCGACAGAAAGAAAAATGTTCTCAAAATGCCCGTGAGTGATGATGGAAAATTTTCAGAGAATGGATTATTCTTTTATGACTCGGTGCAGGTAGTATACAGATTTAATCATGTTGCCAAACTGCATAGTAACTCACAGATCAGCGTGTACTCAGATCTTTTGCCCGCGTTAACTCCGGCAAAAGCTGATGAGCCTTCGTTCGCATGGATGAAAGTTCCTGAAGTAATCCTTGACAAGGAAATGAATGGTAATATTATCGAAGCTCATGATAATACGACTGCACCAGCGACGATGAGTTATGTGATGAGTCCACAATCTGAATTGTCTGGTAAAAATTCGGAAAATGCAGCGCATTATCTCACTAATATGTTTATGGATTTGAGATTTCCGGTTTCTTTAAAAGGAAATATACCTGACGGCGACGGAAGACTGGCCGCCTATAAAGTAAATAGTTTTGCTCTTCGCGCCAACGTAAATGTTACAATGGACGGAACACCTGTAGCGATGGATGATTTAAAATCTGTCAATATGAAAGAAATTTTATTCATAAAGTTTCTGCCCAAAACAAATCAGAAATCATTACCTACACTTGCTATAACAAGCCGTCAGGCACTTGATCAGGCAAATATTCTGGATAATAAAACGGGGTTTGCAGTTGTTAAAGGTTACACACCCGTAAGAGAATTTTATCATCAGAAATACGACGAAAATAAAATTGAAGATTACCAGGCAACGGATTTCAGGTCAACTCTTTATTGGAACCCGAAGATTCGACTGGATGGTTCACATCGCAAAATGAGTTTCGTTTTTTATAATAATGATGTCAGCAATAAATTCCGGATAGTGATGGAGGGAATGAATCAGGATGGAAAACTTTGCAGGTATGAAGAAGTAATTAAATAAACTTAAAACTAATAAACCTTCCTTATGCTTAACGTAGAATTCACTTTCAGCGTAATCAGTCTGATCGGAATGATTGCCGGAGCACTGTTTTTCGGATATTATCTGAGAAGCCGTCAGTTAAAGAAAAAGCAATTCAAAATCTCAGAGCTTAGAAAAGAAATTGTGTATAATCATGCTCAGATTCTCGAATTGCAAATAGAGTATGTAGCGCTTGAAAAATCTATTAATGCAAACAAGGCAACCGTGTTACCGATGAAATCAGTAATAACGGATAACAAGGAAGTAGCTGCCCGATAGATTATTTTCCCGTAAACAATGGCGCCCGTTTTTGAAGAAAAGCGGTAATGCCTTCTTTAAAATCTTTGGTCAGTCCGGCTTTTTGCTGGTATTTTTTCTCAAGATCCAGTTGCTCCTCAAGATTATTGGTAGAGGATTCCATGAGTGCTTTTCTCGTTAGTATCAGTGCAACAGTAGGAAGTTTAGCAAGTGTTTCTGCAATCTGAAATACTTTTTCAGCAAACTCATTTTCCTCAAAACAAGCATAGATCATTCCCATTCGTTCCGCTTCTGCTGCGGAGATTTTATCACCTAACATCATAAGTGCCGAGGCTTTTTGCAAACCGACCAATCGGGGCAGAAAAAATGTACCTCCACAATCAGGTATCAGACCGATTTTCGAAAATGCCTGTGTAAAACTGGCGGTTGAAATCGCTACCACGATATCACAGGCCAGGGCGATATTCGCGCCTGCACCGGCTGCAATGCCATTTACAGCACACAACACCGGTTTGCGAATTGTTTTCAACAAGCGGATGACTGGATTATAATATTCATCAATTACCTTTTCAAAATCGGGTAACCGATCGGCTGGAAATTCAGAAAGATCCTGACCGGAACAAAATGCGCGGCCTTCACCGGTGAACAATACAGCACGCACCTCATCATTTTCATCGCAGGCCAGCAGCTGGTCCTGGAGTTCAAGTGCCATGCTCCGGTTAAAAGCATTCAGTTTTTCAGGGCGGTTCAGCGAAACCCGGGCGATATGGTCCTTTACGTCAAACAGGATCTCAGACATAATATATATTTAGTGACATTTAAAATAATCAAACGGTTCGCCGCAATCACGGCAACGATACAATGCTTTACAGGCGGTGGATCCGAACCGGCTTACCATTTCTATATTTTCAGAATGGCAGAGCGGGCAGGAGTCGGCGTGATCTTCACCGTTTTTACAATTATGTTTTGAAGGTGCGGCAATTCCATAGAGCCGGAGTTTTTCCTTCCCGGTTTCACTCATCCATTCGGTTGTCCATGCCGGTGAGAGAACCTGTTTGATCTCAACCTGTTTCAATCCATGT
>DATHPV010000545.1:0-2281 GCA_035483495.1 Puia sp. | reverse complement strand
AAATCATATTCTTTCTGCAGAACCGGCAAATATTTTACATAGATGTTTTCGTCGTTTTTGGAGTTGGCCAGCAATTCCACCATCAAAGCAAAAAATGGTGGCTGACTACGGCTTAAATAATAAGTGCGGTTGCCATTGGGAATATGTCCGACGTTCTGAATGAGGTATGCAAAATTATCGACCATATTTTCGATCATCTTCACTTCCCCATGAAGATGCAATCCCAACATCGTAAAATAGCTGTCCCAGTAATATATTTCACGAAACCGGCCACCAGGTACTATAAAAGGAAACGGCAACTCAATGAGCGAACCTTTTTGTTTTTCCGGTAACCTGGTCAATACAGGCCATAATTGCTTTAAATGCTGATCAAGCGACTGATGAACATCCGTTTTAAAATCGCTGGTCACTTCCTGTGGTAAATCAAAATGAGTAAGAACAAATTCTTTTAAATTAAAAAGAGGAAGATTCTTTTGTTCCAGATATTGCTGAAGTATAATGCGCAAATCAGTTTTGGGCAGGCAGTCAGGAAAAGTCTTCCCGTCTTCAAAAACATGGTTCATCTGCACGTCTTCAAACAGCGGATGCAAATCGAAAATGTTGATCCCGTTTAACATTTTAGAAATTAAAGATTTTTACTCAATGACCGCCGCCTGCGAATTCAATTTTTGTATTTGTCTTCTTTTGAATCTGATAGAAGAAAAACAAACAGATCATTAATACGCTCATCGGTATGAGAGAAAAATAAAAAGCCTTTTGTCCTCCGATATTTTTAAACAGGTATCCAACCAGTCTCGACCCCAGCGTTCCCCCGACGGCGGAGAAAAAAACAAGCAAAGACGCCATCGGACTATGAAACATTTTCTCCGTAGCGCTCAATACAAATGAATTGACCAAAGGATAAATGGGTGCCAGGAAAAAACCGATCAAAGGAAAAACATACGCGATCACCGGAACATCTTTCAATGATGAAATCTCCCGGGGCGGAAGGTTTTGTGTGTGAGGTAATACCAGCAAAACCATCAATGCCGCGCCGATTAAACAGCCAGCCAGTATCACCAGCCAGTCTACTCTTTTTACTAAACGCGATGATATATATCTTCCCAGCGCAATGGAAAGCATCAGAATGATCGCCATGTAGACACTTGTCTTTTCGGGGAGATGAAGAACTTTCTGATTAAAAGTGGGCAGCCAGCTCATAATGCCCTGTTCGGTCATCACGTACATAAAAGCAGCCACTGCAAATAAAAGCACCAGGGGTCTTTTCAATAATTTGATCATCTCTATAAAATCGTCACCGATGCTGGTGCCCGGTATTTCATATTTTATATTAAAATCAGAAAAAAATAAAATCGCAAATGAAATGGCGATGATGCCTGCCAATAACAAGTAAATCCGCAGCCATGCATCGGGGTTAATATCACTGTAAAAAAGCGGAAATATCACAAAACCGGCAGCAATGCCAATCATGAAAAAACTTTCGATGGAAGTCAATACGCTTTTGTGTTCTTTAGCGTCTTTTGTAACGAGACCGATCATCGAATAAACGGAAACCTTAATAACGGCAAATGAAATACCCACGCAGGCAAAAAGAATTCTTACCGATGTGAACGAGTTACCAAAATACATGCCGATACAACCAAAGAAAACCAGCGCAAGTGCTATCAGCATGCCTTTTTTGTATCCGAGCCTAGGTAAAAAAGATCCGACCAGGAAGGAGACAAATGCGATGGAAAGGTCTTTGAACGCTTCGAGTGAACTTGCCTTCAATTCATCGACGTGATAGGTGTTAATGGACTTTTGGATCAGAATGCCTACGCTATTCAAAAGGATGGCAAAAACAAAATAATTAAGATAAAGGGAAACTTTAATCGTTGAATTGGATGGCATGGCGACGTTATATGGTTCTTCAAATATAACCTAGAACTGTTTAAACAAAATATCTCCCGGATTTCAGTAAATTACACAGAGGTTCTTTATTTATTCAAAGCTTCATGTCCAAAGGGTATATCATGATGAAGCGTATATGTTTATACATTCTCAGTTTTATCCCGTTGCTGCTTTCGGCGCAAACGGTTATCTCGATAAAAATAGATGGCGCCATTAATCCGGTTGTTGCAACATATATTCAACGCAGTATTGAAAAAGCTGCCAGCGAGCATGCATCCTGTTTGCTCATCCATATGAACACACCCGGCGGACTCCTGAAATCTACCCGGATTATTGTTGGCGATATCCTTGAATCTTCCGTTCCCGTTATCGTATATGTTTCTCCTGCCGG
>DATHPV010000544.1:0-7323 GCA_035483495.1 Puia sp. | reverse complement strand
TTTATTCTTTCCCGTGGTAACACGATCCCTGTATTTAAACCCGCGAAAAGCCTCGAGGTACACCACAACCGATTCGATATCTTCCAAAGCAAACATATTATTCTTATATCGTATCCCTTTCGGAGAAAAACCAAGACATCCTTCATTTGGTATTTTCATCTTAAAAGTTGGATTTCTTGTATTCTGAATGTAAGGAGGAATGAATATCAGGATTGCACCGAAGATAAACTTTGCAGGATAACCAAAGTATTCACTAACGAGGACTCCGATAGCAAAGAAAAAGTAAAATATATAAATTACAATAATGCCAACGGCATTGGGATTGTTTTTATATACACTTGCTTTGATCTCACCCGTTGGAGAAATATGATTCTCTGATTGTAATTTTAATTTTAAAACCTGTTGTGCCTGATCCAGTTTCAGATTTTCTATATCATGCTCATCGTAGTCTTCGATAATATTATTTTTTATGCTGACAAATGGACGACGCTTTTGAAATAAAAATACCGCGTTGGCAGATACAATATCTTTTCGAATGAATACAATGCAGGTGATAATTGCCCAGATAATAAAAAACATAATCTCTACACCCCAGTTGCTGCTGAAAGTATCTCTTCGCGAGACTTTTGGATTAAAAATGAGATAGCGAATTTTAAAATACTGTTTGTCAACAATGAAATCTTCTCTTAAAAAGTTCCCATAATAGGTATCATAGTTCACCGTATAGGAAGCATACATCCAACTAGGACTGCGTCGTGTTTGGGTATTATCATTATAGGATAAAATCTTCGCAGTTGTAGTACGACTGAATATCCAGACAGACTGATATAAAAGGCAGAGTGTTATGCCTGCTACTAAAACGGCGATCCATGTCTGGTTTCTGGTTAATTGCACTTGGTGCTTTTTAGATCCTCAATAAATATAAAACAAATAAAAACTTAAGTATTCAACTCGGGGTAATCCGCTGCTAATTTCTGAAATTCATTATTTCCATTCGTCCGGTCAATGTAAATGAATTTGTTCGAATAAAATTTCCAGAAGGTATTTGGATCGCTGAATGCCAGTCGTAAAATATTTTTCTCAACGAAGTCAAAAGTTATTTTACTCAAAATATATGTTACTAAGATAATTATGACAAAATACAGAACAAGCTGACTGTGAAAACCAAACCAAAATTGTGATGTATAAATAATGGTTATGAGAAAAATCATGTTACGAATGCTGAACAGACCAGATGCCATGAAATTCGGAAAAATCAAAAGACCCCATAAAATCCGATTGTCCTTCATGAACAAAGAAAAAGCAATGATCAATAAAGCAATTACCCAATTAAGCTTTTTCAGCAGAAGCCATTTTTTAACCACAGCAGGGCTTAAGAATAAATTGAGTTTGTTTTCCCTCGCTAGAAACGGGTTGATGCACCACTTTAATTTCGAATTGTCGCGCAACCTTTTTTCATACACGGATTCAGGAATGCTATCCGGAAGAGGCTGAGAAGATTCCATGATATTTTGCACTTCAATTTCTGAATATTTAGGGGGCCTGAATATCGCCATTATTATTTTTTGATTCTACTGATTTACCGGTTTACCAAAAAAGTTGAGCTTTGTATAAAACATACTTCTTCGCCCTGATTTTCCTTTGGAGAAATATTTAGCAAGCCAGACTTGCTGTTCTTCCAGCTGATCATAAAAATCTTTCATCTGACGATGCATGGAACCCAACGTGTTCGTGATATTCGGACCGGGATCTTTGATCTTATCGAGTGTCGCTTTTGCCAGACTGAACGGATTGGAGGCGGAATCCAACATGGCCTGTATCTCCGCATCCGGCCGCATCGGTGTAAACTGCTTATTTCTGTAACGGATAAAATCGTTGAAGTTGTTCACAGCATCATTAAGGTATGCTACAGCCGTATTATACTGATCGATTTTTGCCTGTTCAATTTCCTGGCGCAGATACAACATCATGTTGAAAACCTGCGCATTCCTGGAGCCGTTATTATCCATCCGGTTATAGGCCGACTGATTTCTTTCAATCTCGTTTTGCTTTTCATACAGAGCGATGGAATCCGGAAAATTGAAATAGGGTTTGCCTGCATCTTCTTTTACAGGGCCATTATTGAAATCCGCATAACTAGCCGGATGATACGATAGCTGCCAGAGAGGATCAAAGGGCATATGTTCATTCATAAAATCCGAAGGATTCGTTTTATAGTAGCTGTTATTTAATTTAGCAACGAAGGCTCCGTTGCTCGCATATCCCGCGGCCCAGGTTGGATCAAAGAGATACCAGCCCGTGTCGATCTTTGCAACAGACCAGGCATGTGAAATATTTAAAACCTGGTTATTCTGTTTTACGTATCCCTGCACAACGAAGGCCGGTATGCCGAGTTTCACACAGATATCCGTGAACAGGGCTGCATAATTCTCACAAATGCCCTGTCTTGTTTGAAGAGGCTTGGCTATTTTGTCTTCCTGTTTTTCGTAATAATTAATCACATACATATTGGGCACGTCGTACTTAATATTGGTGGCAATCCATATAAATACCGCACGGACCTTATCTTCATTCGATTGAAAATTCGAATTGATATAAGAAGCAATCGCCGTTGTTGATTTCGTCGAGGAGTCAGGAATGAGCAGCGCCCTTTTATCAATAACTGTATATGGATTCACGGGCTCGGGAGCCTTCTGTGGCTGAGGTTGAACTTTAGTGGCTGTCGATTTGGGATGAATGGTCTGTGCCTGTGAGCCGAATTGGAGGCCACAAATAAAAAACGTACACAAAACTTTTCCCGTCAGGGATCTGTCAAAAGGGTATGTCATGTGGGCAGCAAGGGTTATTAATAAATATAATAACTCAATTTATAAGTCAATAGTATCGGCCGTTTTATTTTAAGTAAGATGATTAAAATCAAGTCACGATATTCAAGGAAAGGAACTAAGGGTATTTACTTAGTTCGAAACTGTATTAGTCCCTGATACTTTCGATTTACTTGGTTATTCTTCCAAAACTTTCCGCTTTTCTTAATCAAAAATTTCTATATTGACCTTATGAACAAACTGTTTTTCCCAATACTAATTGTCATAATCTTTACGCTTACATTCAGCTGCAGTAAGAGTAACAACAGCAGCGGAGGTCCCACGTCAAGCGAGTGGATATATAACGATACCACATATAAAGGGTACACTACTGCTTATGATTCAGCAGGTTTTCCGGTAATAATTAGTGAGGATTCCCTGGGCAATAAGATTTACGTTTATTTTACTACCCCTCCCAACGTAAATACCCAATATGTTGTGGTAAACAATTGGCTTGATAGTTTGAATCGTGGCAACTATGCAACAATATTGATTGATCTTCCAAATAAAAACTACGGTTATAAGTCAACTGGAAAAGCGGGCGATATCATAACTACAACGTTCTTGGACAACAAATTGCATGTCACCTTTTCTAACAGCAGTATTAACAGCATTGTAGGTAATGCAACTATTTCAGGGACTCTCATTCAAACAATTCCATGATGAGTAAATGTATTTATTACAACCACAATCCCGGCAAAGACTCAGACTATCAACCGCAACTGCCCATCACATTGCCAATCTTCAGCTTCAGATGTTTTCTGTGACTATCGATTTTACTCCACAGGAAAGTAGTGAGTGTTAATCGCCTGCCACCAGCAATACTCCGTTGGTTTTGCCGTTAATTATTTTTTACCTGAGTGATTTAAATGGTTTCAATATTGTCAAATATCATCTCAATTAACCCAAACAATAAAACTGAAATGACATTAATTAAAACGACCAGAAAGCTGATTTTTCTGTCCACCTTAGCATTGGCGATTATAGGTTGCACTTTTACGAAAACTTATTTAAAAAATCCGGTATTCAACAAGTCATCAGACAGCATACAAATGGACTTAAACAAATTTATTAGCTATCAGGAAATCAGCGTTCTCGGAAAAGAAATCTTAACGAATAACAAAAGTAACTCTGAACTGGATATCAATATCACCAATGGACAAAATATACCAACTGATCAAAATGAAATGATTGCTCTTGGAAAACAAATTGCTATCGTAATCAAAAAATCACTACAAAACGAAAATGAATATCAAACTTACAGAGTCCTTTTTGTTACCAAAACAGAAAATTCCGGGATAACTAAGAGTTACTCTAAAGGAAAAATATTCAAATCTGAAGAATTATGATTAATCAGCACTCAAAATCTTACACTAATTCACTCTAAACTGTTAATAAACTAAACTAGTGACATTGGTTTGGAGAAAGCTTTGTTATCACAACTTGTGATGACATCGCCACGGTGTTACCATTCTACCGAGGGTGCTTCAATTTTTATATTCCGATATTTTCCTGAACCACTCTTGCTCACTCTTGGTTAACTGATTCAATTCAGGAACGTAAGCAGGATCAGGGTTATACCAATTTTGCTTCTCGTAATACGCCTTTAGTTCGGGTGACTTGAAAACATATCCCCTCCTGGCGAAGGGTAGATTTTTCAATATAGTTTTAGAGAGTTCATTGGCGGGTGTATCGATTTGATCCTGACTATCTACCGAAAAGGGTAAAAGATCGCGCTTATAGTTAAATCGGTTATCACTGGGATAACTGTGATTTGCATCAAAAAAATAATTATTGTAAGAATGTATATATAGTTCGCCGACCGGCTTGAAGTTCTTCTTTTCGAAAGACAGCACGCCATTTTGAATAAAAAACTCTGCGTCATCATTTTTTTTTCTATCTCTGTTTTCTATTCGTTCGATTTGCTTACCTCTTCCGGATAATTTCCATTCCCCATTGTTTTTGAAAAAGGTGGTTTCAATTGTTAGGTCCTGAAAATTACCCATGTCGATTTGTAACGTAAAATCATCTATTTGTTTATTGGCCCAGCGACCCGCTGCAGTCAACACATAATCGAAACTATAGTTTTCCAATACCGAAGTGGAAAGATCAACTACATATTTATGACGAATAATATTCAATCCTTTTTTAAACAATGCTCTGAAATGATAAACATAAAAAAATCCAATATCCATTTCACTTTCATCCAGCTCTTTCAATATCTCATCGGGTTTCATTGATTTATACTTCCCGTTTTTATAGTATAAACTATCATTGACGATGGCTACTTTATAAGGAACAGCCACATCGTTCATAATGACTGAAAACTGATCTATATAAGGATGTTGTCCATTAACCGGTCTTGTATCCACATCCCCCTGAGGTGAAAGCGCTTCAAAACCGACCTCGATTTCCTTGCTTTCCTTAGGATTGTAAAACTCGTAATAAACAGAGACCTCTGCCTGTCGTTTATTTATGCGGCGTATTGATAGTATTTCTTTCGTCACCGATATGTCTGTTTCATACATGGGAATAAGCTGATTGCCTCTTACGCGGAATGAACCGTCGTTCGCAAAGCAGATCATACATCCAAGTAAGAGAAAAAAAACTGTGATTCCTCTTGAAATAATCTTCATGTCTTTTTCAGTTTTTAAACAACGAATTTGATAGTTATTTTTCAAGAAACCATTGATTTCCAAAGTCAGTTTAGGCCTTTTCTTTTCTTAAACTCTTCGAACTCCTTCCACGCAGCAGGATTATTCTTTCGAGATTTAATCATTTCCTGGCTGATTCTTTTAAGGATTTGAATGTTCTGATATCTCGATGAATCAAGACTCAGTGATTTGTCGTAATAGATGAGAGCCAATGAATCCTGTTCATTTTCACTATACATAACTCCGATATGGAGATACGCAACGGCTATCCCATATTTCAACTTAATTGCTTTCTGATAATCTGAATACGCAAACCTCTGATAGAATAGTTTATCATAACAAAATCCTCGTTTAAGATAATATACACCTTTGGTCGAATCTATATTTATCAATTGATCGAAATAAGGTATTGCTTCTTTATAAATCTCCTTATTGTAATAATATTCAGCCTTTTCTTCCAAAATTTCCTGCTTAGATTTTTTATGGGAAGGACCGCAGGAAACAAATAAGAAAATGAATATTATTATTAAAGGTTTTGTCAATGGCGGTATAATTAAAAAAATATCAAAGCTTACATTTTGTCTGAAGTGCATCCGTGAATTCCTTTGATAATGGTTGGCCTCCCAAGGATTTACACCTTTCATAAAAGTACACCGCATTTTTACAATCCCCTTTGTAGTAATAGCAGGCAGACAGTTTAAATGAAGTGTTCTGATTCGTACTGTCCAATTTGTATGACCTGGTCATATACTGGAGGGCAGAATCTGGCATATCCTGAATCATAAAATAGGTACCGTAGTCGGTCATCATACGCGTATTCATTGGATCGTATGAAAGCCCTTCTTCATATTGCACCCTGGCCTTTGGATAATCCTCCAGGACCATATACACCGCACCGAATCCCCAATAGATATCGGAATTTGTCGAGTCGAGTAGATATGCCTGGTTGAAGCGAAACATGGCAGTCTTGACGTCGTGATACAAATATTTAAATCCCAACTCTACTAAGTGTTGAGAAGCCAGCCTTCCGTTGGCGAACTGAGGCTGTGTTTCACGGATAAAATTCGAGTCAGCCTCAATCTGACCTGCCGACTTTTTAGCATGACCATATTTTGGCAAATAACGAATATCAGTTTTTGCTTGTTCGTTCCATTCAGTCAGCGTCATTTGCTGAGCCACGATAGCAGACGATGATAAAATAAAAAAACAAAATACAATCAGGTTTTTCATTCAATAGAAATTAGTTCCTACTTACTAAAGTAGAATAGGTAGTTTGAATCACTAGCATTCACCACTACTTGATTTTCAAACCCTCCAATCCCCCTCCATAAAGTGAAATCATTCCTAAAAGGGATTCGCGATTAATCCTAATACATTTCACTTGCGAAGGGTTTATGGCTATTTCCTTTTTCCCAGTTTCTACAAACTGTAAAAACTTAACCCATAACTCCCTCCCTCCGACCTTACAAATTACATTTCCCTTCAAAAACTCCGGTGTAATTAATGCTGTATCTGTGAAAAGAGGTAATTCCTGTACGTTATCAAATGCATGGTAGACAAGTATTGCAATGTTATCACCAGAATTTTCCGTACCCGGTTTTGCCAGAGTATAATAAGTGCTTGCAAATACTTGTTCATATAGTTCTGATACCAATGAACGGTCTTCATCTAATCTATCCATGATTTCGGTCAATGTGAGTTTCACGACGTTTGTTTTGATTTGTTTTCGTTTTTACTTTTCCGGTCGTAAGTATCAGTCGGCCAAATATCAGGAGTGGAAATCAATCTCGACATATACTTTGTGC
>DATHPV010000543.1:0-8011 GCA_035483495.1 Puia sp. | reverse complement strand
TGCCAAACATCCATGCCAGTTCTTTATTCCCAATATTTTTTTGAATTTCTGTAATTAAATTTTCTACGGATTCACTGGTAAATTTTCGTTGTGAAAGCGGAACACGTACAACTGGAAAATCACCCTGTGCAATACCGTATTTTGATAACAGCACACCAGCAAAAGCAAGAGAACTTTGTGTGATAAATTGTTTTCTACTTATCATGAAATTTATTTGCTTGGTTCAACAGTCATTGTAAAACTTTCCCACCAGGAATCTCCGCTTTTTGTTAAAGTTGTTTTCGGAAATTTTCCATTCACTATGATCCCTTTATTACCAGGGATATTTTTAAATGGTCCCAACCGAAATGCAACATCAACCAATGGTTTATCGGAATCAATTTTTAATTTCATACCCTCTCCTATTCTTTCTAATTTGTAATTAACATGTGCCGTTTCAAAGCCTGATGACTGTTTAAATAAAACAGGGTATTTTTCAATTTCAATTTTATTCCAATCATAAGGCATCCTTGGGAAAAACTGCAGCCTGTCAGGATGTGTGTCGTCAATACCAATCACAATACGCAATGTTTTGATTGTTTCTGCTTCCTGAACCCCATTTCCCAAATCACCGTTTCTATACCAATATTGTCCTGTGGAGTCTGTTTGGCAGCCTTCAGGAACAATAAACCAATTCAATCTTGGATCATAAATAGCTTTTGCTGTCCATGTCAACATTTTTGTAGCATCTTCCATTTTATCAAGTAACAAAGCGGATTCCGTTACGAAGCTTTGTCCATAGCCCATTCCTTCCCCGTAAAATCCAAAAGGCTTATTGTAAGTATCTACGAGTCGTTGATAAGCAGCCTCATTAATTCCTCGCAGTTGTGTATCATCATCATTGGGTGCAAAACCCTGATGATCTGCAAGACTAAACAAAGGCCCTAAAACGGTGGCTTTGTAAGCCCATCCTGCATTCTTAAGGGTCCAAATTTTGCCATATTTAGGATCGGAAACAATATAATTATGAATTGCATCATACATTTTGTTGGCCCTGTCACGCCAATGTTCTGCTGTTTGGAAGTCGCCATACTTATCTGCCATTTCAGCCAAGCATCGCAGAGCATTGATGCAAATAAAATCTGCAAAAACAGAACCACCGCCTGCCCACATAGTTGATTCTCCGGTGGTATGCAAAACACCGTCAGAAGCACCTGTAATTTCTGAATGTTCAAATTGCCAGGGAATCCAATCACCAGCTGCTTTTATGTCACTCCAATGGTCGTGTAACCATTGGTCCCGATTCGGTATTCTTTGCCAATACTTATAAAGAAACAAGGCTATCAAGCCATGCCCGTCATTTTCCTGACTTGTGGAAACAGTTGGTTTATTGATGATGCGGGACCAATGCCTTGGCAGTGTTATATTCTTAACTTTAAGAGAAGGTAAATCTTCCCAAAGGCGCGCCTCTTTAAAACAAAAGTCTGTGCAATTCGCCACTTCTTTTGTATATCCTAAAACAGATGCTTCCTGAAGACATCTGCCTAAATCCCGGGACCATGATTCTTTGTAATATTCTCCTACATTTTTACGATAGGTTCCTAATCCGTTTCCCGCAAATAAAACGGCATCTTTAGTAGAACTATGAAAAAATCCATCCGGATCAATTTTAGCAATAATATCCATAACGTTAGCATAAAATGCATTCGTCAGAATGTTTGCAAAATTATTCCCCGAAAAAGAAACTTTTGGACCCGAATAATTTGGTGGTATTTTCTGAGATATAGTTGCTTTATAAAGATCATTATTCGAATAAAGTGCTTGTTGGAGGTCCCTTAATTTAACATAATTTTCCTTTTCATTTTGCTTAAGCAGGCGTAATGATCTTGTTTGAACAAATTCTTTAAATTCATGTGAAATTGTATCTGCCGGAACGAGCGTTCCTCCAGTTAAGCCCTTACCATCTACCGATTCAACTGTTATCCCTGATATTATCGGAGAACCCAGCTTTCCCGGGAGACACTCAACAACAATCGCATTTAAAGGAACCTGTTTCGTGTTTATAACTGCAACATAATTACCGTCCTCAACAGCAGTAGGCGGATAAAGCCGCAAAGAAGCAGCAAGGGTATTTCTTAATTTCGCATCAGTTGGAAAAGGTTCAGGGTATTGATAAAATAATTTTCCCCACCAAATACTTTCCCCCATTTTTAATGGAAAATTTTGTGTTGTTCCATCAGCATAAATCAATTTTATGTTCCCTATATCATCACCAACAAAATGCCGAAGGGAATAATTATTCGGTTCTCTCCAAACGCGACCGCTGGAAGACTCTGTCATTCCCAGAAAATAAATCCGGTTAATCTTGCCCCCTATATTAATTTGAGCAGATCCATTGTTATAAGTAAGTGTATCGTCAATGAATGGCACACCATACTTTTTTAAAATTTTCTGCTCCGATCCTTTCTCATTATTTTTTGTTAATGACAAGCACCAAAACTTCTTTTGAACTGTGCCTGATTGTTTTATAGCTGTTCCTTGTCCAATAGACGAAGAATTAATCGCTACCAGAAAAGTGATAATGAAAATAATAGTAGAATTATGCAAATTAAATTTCTTCATATGGCTTTCGCTAATTTTTCTTGTTACTTCTTTTTAAGATATTAATGTTGTCTGTGTCCTGGTCCACTATTCCTTTTCCTCCACTAATATTTGCACTCCCTGCTCTTTAATTGTAATTGGGGTTCCTTGTGTAATTACTTGCGGATCTTTAAACGGTTCATATAGCTTCGCCTGCTTTATATTCTTGTCTGTAAACTCCCAATTTATTTGAATTGCCTCAGAAGATTCGTTAGCGATTATGAGCGCATATTGATCTGTTTTGGAGTTCCTCCAAACTTTGAAATGGAGAGCATTTGAAAGTTTTTCATTTACTGCATTAACTTTTACACCTTGATCATCCAAATAATCTCCCAGGAAAATAATATCCGATAATTCTTTTCTTATTCTTTCTACTTCTTTAATATAGTTTGCCAAATCGCGATATAAAGGCTGATCTAAAGTGCCTTGGTATATTTCAGGTTCGACACAAATAACAGAACCTGTTGTTATTGCTGCATTAACAGATTCAATATCTCTTGGCGTTGAAAGATGCTGACAGGAAGTCCATTCGGGAAAGACGTATTTTAAAGGAGATATTTGATATCCCCAGGAGTTTCGATAACCGACATCAAAATAAGGTATCAGTCTATCAACCCCGAATTCAGAAGCCACACAGAAATCAGGATTAACAGTTTTACATTTTTTATAAAGCCTTCCTATACCCTGTATAAGCCCTTCACAAATAGCTGCATCCGGCTTCAGTGTATTCAGAGGATTAAAATCCAGCTCAAAATCGATTTTGTCAATCTGGAATCCCTGTGCTCCGTCCTTTACGAGATTAACCAGGTATTCGTCCAGGATCTTTTCCAATCCCGGAAGGACGGATGCACGCGTGTGATGGCGTACATTTAATCCTTTTCGCGCAAGCAGGTTACTTTCACCCCATCCACCACTCCATGTGTCGTTCCCAAATTGATCCTGCGAAAGATACTTATGCAGATCTTTTTTATACCATTCAGTATTTTTATCTAAGATGTTATAGTTAACAAATACAAGACAATGATCATCCCGTTCTTTGATGGAGCGCAAAAGGTTTTTGAAACCATCCAATCCTCCTAATTTCTCTTCAGGGACATAAAGAGGATAATTTCTTTCCAATCCGCCGCTGTTCCATCCAATCAGTTCATAACAATTTATTCCATATTTTTTTGCATCTTTTGCCCACTGATTGTAACCTTTATAATCAGTTACGACTCTGTCTTCGGGCTGATAGATGATCGATGTAAACCATGAACTTTCCTTTCTCAACCAGCTTTTTGATTTATCGAACGGGAAATGCGAGATGAACCATCGTTTGTAAAAATCAGTACCCCCATGCCAATCATTTTTGTGGACACGAATTATGAATTCTCCGGAATTTAAAATTTCTCCTGAGTGAATAAACGGATAAAAAACATGCGATAAAATAATTCCGGCAGGATGTTCCCCTGATTGTTCTTTTGTCAGCCACCGGCCAGTATTATCAGCAATGTCGGGCGTAAGATACATGTGCCAGGTACTGAAGCGACAAATTGTATCCTGATAACCAAGGTAAAGTCCTACATTGTCTTTTTCATCATAAATATCCCACCAGGGCATAGGCATCTGTTTGGGATAGCTGGTTGACCATTCTGCAGCTTCGGCTCCAAATTTCCTCCGTCCCGGGAAATTCTTAAATAATGCAATATCGTTGCGACAATCATTACTATATCCGGGAACTGCAAGTTTGGCTTCGCTATTTCCAAATTTGTCCATTCCGCCAATGCGAGGGAACCAGAATTCAGCAACTTGATACTTACTATTATTTGTAAGTTTTGCTTTAAATGAAACATAGTCATCTTCCATCTTTATCCAATAGGTTAACTCAATAGGATAAGTTCCTTTGGGAGATGTCATTCCGGAAACAATAACTGTAATAGTATTGCCATCTTTTGTTACATGCTTTGCCTTTTGTTCTATTCCATCAATATAGTTAGACAAATCATTATCAGTCTGAAGACAAATTCTAAAATTTGAGATAAGACGTTTTTCACTGATCAGATCACTATTATTTTGCTTCACAATAAATGAAGAAATTGCCCCGTTATCTTTTTGAACAACTATTCGAAAATTTTGGTTTTCCAATATCTCCGTGGATTGCGCAATTAAACATATAAAAGGAAACATCAAAAAAAGCAGTAAAATATTTCTAATTAAAAAACTTTTTAACATCGTTTTTAATTTCTTTGTTTTAAACCAACTACGCCGGATCTTTTGTCCAGTTACCATCTGCCAATCGAAGTATATTTAATGGATTTGATTTCTGCAATGCTTCCGGAAGTAAATGATCCGGAAAATCCTGGTAAGCCACCGGCCTTACAAAACGATAAATAGCGCCTGTTCCTACAGATGTGGCTCTGGCATCTGTTGTGGCTGGAAAAGGGCCGCCATGCTGCATAGAATGACAAACTTCAACGCCTGTAGGGTAACCGCCATAAATAATACGACCGGCCTTCTTAACTATTATATTTATTATCGGTTTCAAATCTTTCTCATCTTCCGAAGTGGCATGTATAGTTGTTGTAAGCTGACCTTCGAGGGATTGTAAAATATCCTGCAATTCAATTTCATTTTTACAATTTATAAAAAGCGTGGCAGGGCCGAATATTTCATTAGAAAAATCTTTGTTTGACATGAAATCTGCCGCACTTACTACATGCGCAACTGGCTGCGCCTGATGCTGCTCATTATTGCATTCACTTGAAGCCGCCAACACAGCGATTTCAGGTGCACTTTGTAATGATTTTACTCCGGTTAAATAGGCATTATAAATAGCATTGTTCAGCATAGTCGCTGGTAATGCAGCACTTATGTGCTTTGAAAATTCTTGCAGAAAGCTTTTAGACGCTTCACTTTCCCTCATTAATACCAGACCAGGCTTGGTACAAAACTGGCCCGCCCCCATTGTAACTGAAGTTGTAAGCCCTTTTGCAATCTTTTCCTTTTGTGTACGTAGTGCGCCCTCAAATAAGATAATTGGGTTAACGGCGCTCATTTCAGCGTATACAGGTATAGGTTCAGTGCGTGTTACAGCCGCATTAAAAAGCGTCATTCCCACCTTTCGGGAACCGGTAAATCCAACCGCTTTTATCCCCGGATGTTGTACCAATTTTATTGCATGCTCATGTGAAAGATATAAGGATGAGAAAACACCTTCAGGCATTCCTGTTAGTTGGGCAGCCTTAATGATGGCTGATGCGACTAATGCATTTGTTCCCGGATGAGAAGAGTGTGATTTCACCACCACAGGACAGCCCGCTGCTAATGCAGATGCTGTATCACCTCCAGCTGTAGAAAAAGCTAAAGGGAAATTACTTGCACCAAATACAGCAACCGGTCCAATAGGGATCAGCATTCTTCTGATATCTGATTTTGGTAAAGGTTGGCGCTGTGGCTGTGCCTTATCAATACGGGCATCTACCCACCAGCCATCCCGCAATAGGTTAGCGAAAAGCTGCAATTGATCACAAGTTCTTTTCCTTTCTCCTGTGATCCTGCCAATAGGAAGGCCTGACTCTGCTGAACATCTTTCTATCAAAACATCACCCAAACCCACAATCTCATTTGCAATGGTATCAAGAAATTCCGCCCGATGAGAGTAAGATGTCGCGCTATATGTCCCAAAAGCATAAGTTGCCAAATTTACTGCCATTTGAAATTCTTCTTCTGTGGCTATAGTAAATCTTTCTGGTAAATATTCATTTTTAGCCGGATCAAGTGCCTGAAACGTTCTGTCTCCACTGGCGCTGCTCTTAAATCCTATAATATTTGCTCCTGTTAAAGCCATCCGTTTTATAAATTTAATTTGTAAAATTCCGCGGCATTTCTGCCGAAAATAGCTTCCTGCTGTTTATCGCTTAATTTCTCCGGTAACTTTCTCAAAACGTCTCTCAGCAAATTATACACCTGCTCGTACGTCGCGGCTTGCAGACAAACCGGCCAGTCGCTTCCATACATCAGACGCCCGCTGCCAAAGGCATTCAAAATACCGTGAACATAAGGCTCGAAATCCTGTTGTTTCCAATTCTTGTGATCGGCCTCTGTGACCATGCCGGATAGTTTACACCATACATTCGGAAACTCGCTGATCTTTCGCATCCAGGAGAACCATGGTTCTATCTGGTGACTACGGATCTCCGGCTTTGCCAGATGATCGATTACCGCTCTAAGTCGCGGAACCTCTTGCAGCATTTCATAAATATGCGGCAAATGCTTAGGATAGACCAGGATATCGAACGGAAAATCCAGGGAAGCCACTATTTTAAGGTTTTCCAGCACACGTGGTCTTAAAATAAAACGGTCATCAGGCAGATCCTGCAGCATTGGCCGTACACCGACAAACTTGGGGGTTTTCCGGAAAGCGCTGAGCCTTTGTGCAAACGTTTCGGGATCCGTATCGAAGTCAACCCATCCTACTACACCTGCTACATAGTCCACCTCATTTACAAGATCCAGCAGCCATTGCGTTTCTTCTTCCGTTTCGGCGGCCTGTACCAATACCGTATGATCAATACCGACAGCTTCCAGGCCGGGCTTAAGACCTTCAGGCAAATATTCATTATACAGAACCCCGGCAGCCGGAGTCAAAAAACCATAATCATTCGGTCGCCTGGTAGACCAAAAATGCTGATGGGCATCTATCCTCATATTGACAACCTCCTTTTTTCCTGGGAATCTTTCTCTGCCTGGATAACCATTTCTAATACCTTAAGGGCATCCCATAAGGTTGACAGCGGTGGTTTTCCTTCCAGTACACATTCATTGATGAAATATTGGATCTCGTGCTCATATGTCTCCTCATATCTGGCGTATGATCGGGATAAGGTGCCAAGGGGACGATCGAGAACCACATCCTGCCAGGACAACTGTGCGCTTCCTTGAGTTCCAAGGATTTTTACTACAAAAGTCCAGGGATTGGTGGAATGATCGCCCACTGCAAAGCTGGCAAACAGATTACTCATGGAGCCATCAGGCATCGCCAGGGTGAGCATCATTTGATCGTCGCGATCCAGTTGCGGATATAAAAAACGGGTAGTATGCGCGGACATCGATACAGGCTCGCCGAATAAATACCGGTGCGTGTATAATAAATGCGTGCCTATCTGGCGGATTATTCCCGGGTAACGTGCACACTGCTCCTCATTATGATGGATATGATACATCAACCAGGAAACAGCGATCTTGCCAAAGCTTCCCTCTTTAATAATTTTCTTTAACCGGTACATATCCGGAGAATAGATATAATTGTGCGCGGGCATACATTGCAATCCCTTAGCGACGGCTAAGCCGGCCATTTCTTTGATCTCACGTAATTCGCCCGTGACCGGCTTTTCCACGAGTACATGTTTTCCGG
>DATHPV010000542.1:0-7227 GCA_035483495.1 Puia sp. | reverse complement strand
TGTCTTCCAGATTTCGTCATGCCAGCACGCCGCTGAAAAAGAAAAAACCATTGTTTTGTCTGAAAACGGAAATAAAAAATATTTTGGGTTGGTTGGCGGTGATTCTGTGTATGCATATACAATCGAAAATAGTACAGGACTGAAAGCAGTTATTACAAATTACGGGGCAACACTGCTTGAATTGTGGACAACCGATAGAAGAGGAAAATTAGGAGACGTAATACTGGGTTACGACTCTCTTTCGGGGTATCTGCAAAAAAACAATCCCTATTTCGGTGCAGTTGTAGGGCGGTATGCAAACAGGATCGGTCATGCATCGTTTGTAATTGATGGTAAATCTTATTCCATTTCTGCAAATGAAAATGGAAATACACTTCACGGCGGCTTCAGGGGATTTGACAAAGTTATCTGGACTGTGGCCCTGGTAAACGACTCGTCCCTGGTTTTATCCTATACCAGTCGTGACGGGGAAGAAGGATTTCCGGGAAATCTAAACGTAAAAGTGGAATACACGGTCTCTTCCAAATACCATAATTCATTGTTAATTGGATACACTGCGCTGACTGACAAAAAAACGCCCGTGAATTTAACCAATCACGCCTATTTTAATTTATCTGCAGGAAAAGACTCAACTATTCTCAATGAAGAACTGGCCATCTACTCCTCAAAATATACAGCTGTCAACGAATCGCTTATTCCAACAGGTGAAATTGCTGATGTAGATGGCGGTCCCATGGATTTTCAAAAACACAAAAAGATTGGAACTGATATTGATAAACTGACATCCGGTTATGATCATAATTATGTCATCGACAGAAAATCAAATTCCGGATTAGTTGGAGTAGCCAGCTTATACGACCCGGGATCCGGAAGATTTATGAACGTCTTAACGACGCAACCGGGAATCCAGTTTTATACCGGAAATTTTCTGGACGGAACACTTACCGGAAAAGATGGAAAAAAAATAGTCAGGCACGGTGCACTTTGTCTGGAAACACAGCACTATCCCGATTCTCCAAACCAACCGGGATTTCCAAATACAATATTGGTACCGGGACAAACTTACAATGAACTTACTGTATACCAGTTTTCGACAAAACCGTGAGCCGGCAAATGTGCAGGAAAAATGGAAAAATGTTTATTCCATATAGAAATAAGAACTGTATTAAATTTAACTATCATTTCAACAATATTTAGATAATATGACGGTACTGAAAAATATCTTTTTGACCCTCTTTTATATTGTTCTTATTAATGAATTACCTGCGCAGGTTGTTCGTCCGGTTTGGACAAAAACAATTGCTGCCAAATGGTATGATGGCAAGGGTTGGTTAAGGGGATGTGATTTCATTCCAAGCACGGCTATCAATCAATTGGAAATGTGGCAGGCCCAAACATTTGACACAGCTACTATTTCAAGAGAGTTGGGTTATGCCCAATCAATTGGTCTTAATTGTATGCGTGTTTTCCTTCACCACCTTGCCTGGCAGGAGGATCCCGAAGGTTTTAAAAATCGCATGAGCGAGTATCTGAAGATTGCAAATGGGAAGAATATCAAAACTATTTTTGTTTTTTTTGATGACTGCTGGAATGAATCTTACCATGCAGGTGCTCAGCCATTGCCAAAACCCGGAATTCATAATTCGGGTTGGTTGAGAGACCCCGGAAAACTTTTTTACGATGATTCATCACTTGTACATGTGCTTGAAACCTATGTCAAAGATGTTCTGACCACGTTTAAAAACGATCAGCGTATTCTCCTTTGGGATTTATACAATGAACCGGGAAATTCCAATTATCAGAATAAGAGTTTGGTTCTTCTTAGTAAAGTTTTTCAGTGGTCCAGAGAAATCAATCCGAGCCAGCCATTGTCTGCTGGCATTTGGAATAAGGATTTGAGAGATCTGAATACATTTCAGCTTAGCGAATCTGACGTTATCACTTATCACAATTACGAGGATGAGAAATCGCATTTACAGGTGATTGACAGCCTGAGAAAATATGGACGTCCGTTAATTTGCACGGAGTATATGGCGCGTCTTCGCGGCAGTACTTTTTTTAATATAATGCCCCTGTTGAAAAAAGAACGGGTGGCCGCAATAAACTGGGGACTTGTGAGCGGAAAGACAAATACCAAATACGCATGGGACACACCCATACCGGATGGATCAGAACCAAAAATATGGTTTCACGATATCTTTCGACCTGATGGAACTCCATACAGTCAAAAAGAAGTTGAATTTATCAGTGAACTTACAGGTGTTAAATCTCCCAACCAAAACTAGCGAGTTGATCCCTCGTGGATTTGAAGTTTCTATGAATAATCCCATGGATACCCAATGTGTCGGCTACCTGTACAAACATCGGACGATCTTCGAGGTAGATCACTTTCTCGGGTGGAACCTGTGCAATATCCAGGGCTACTTTAAAAATGTCCGCGTCGGGTTTTCGGAAATGAACGAAACATGAACTGATGAAGAAGTCAACAAATTCCCCGAGCTTAAATGTTTTGATTCGGTAGTTATTTAATTCCCTGCCTTCGTTGCTAACAACTGCGATTTTAATACCATATTTTTCTTTGATAGCCCGGATGAGTGTAAGCATCTCAGGAATCGGTTGCGACTGGTCGAACATAAATTTTCTGAATTCTACTTCTGTAAAATCTCTTTCAGTATAAAATACAAGTCGTTTCAGATATTCAGTCAATGAAATTTTGCCGGATTCATACGTGTCAAATGTCAGGTGATGTCTTTCTTCCGTTTCAACGGGATCAAGATTAAACTGCTTGATAGCTTTTTTTCTGCCATTCCTGTCCCAGCCATTGGTAAGCAAAACACCGCCTATATCCGTGAAAATGGTCGTATATCTTTCCTTTGATTTATTCATGCAATCGTAATAAGTTTTTCCAGATAAACATCCTGAATGCCGTTCAAGAGTTCCACCCCGTCTTTAAAAGGTCGCTGAAATGCTTTTCTTCCCGAAATCATACCACTTCCGCCGGCTCTCTTATTGATAACTGCTGTACGAACCGCCTCCTTCAAATCTTTTTCTCCCTCAGAAGCCCCGCCGGAATTGATAAGAGGTATTCGCCCGGAGTAACCATTTAACACCTGGTAGCGACAGAGATCTACAGGGTGATCTGAGGAAAGTTCTGTATACATTTTTTCATCCAGCTTCCCGTAGTGGCTGTCACCCATATTCAGGGCTTTATATCCACCATTAATTTCAGGAAGTTTTTGTTTTACAATGTCGGCCTGAATAGTAACACCCAAATGATTGGCCTGTCCCGTCAGATCTGCCGAAACATGAAAATCTTTACCATCTTTTACAAATGCATTGTTACGCAGATAACACCATAACACGGTTGCCATGCCTAACGAATGTGCTTCATCAAAAGCTTTGGCTATCTCGGTAATCTGACGATCTGATTCCGGTGATCCGAAATAAATAGTCGCACCTACCGCGGCTGCTCCCATATTCCAGGCATCCCGGACTTTTCCAAATAAAACCTGATCGAATTTATTGGGATAGGTCAATAATTCGTTGTGATTTATTTTAACGATAAATGGTATTTGATGTGCGTATTTCCGGGCAACGATTGCCAAAACCCCAAATGTGCTGGCAACTGCATTACATCCTCCCTCCACAGCCAGTCGTAAAATATTTTCAGGATCAAAATAAAGAGGGTTTTTTGCAAACGATGCGCCGGCACTGTGTTCTACTCCCTGATCCACCGGTAGTATGGACATATATCCGGTGCCGGCAAGCCTTCCATGATTAAATATTTGCTGCAGGCTTCGTAACGTTTGGAGATTACGGTTTGATTTGGAAAATACCTCATCCACAAAATGCGGCGACGGGTGTTGAATGGTTTCTTTTAGAACTTTTTCGCATTTATGGGAAAACAGATCGTCATTTTCTTTGCCCAACAATTCTGCAATTTGCTGATGGTTCATAGTTGCTATAGTGATCCTAAAATTAAGATATCGGAGAGTATTAAAGTTGCTTTTTTCAACAAAGAAGACATTGAAATGTTAATGATCTCAAATAAAAGATATGATTCGACTGAGCATCCTTGACCAATCTATCGTGCCCAAAGGATCCACTGCTTCGGAAGCACTGGCAAATACTATAAAACTGGTCAGGTTCGCCGAAAAATCAGGCTTCCATAGGTTCTGGGTCTCTGAACATCATAACTCAACGATGATAGCAGGATCCGCTCCGGAGTTGCTAATGGTACGGCTTGCCAACGAAACTTCCAGTATCCGGATTGGCTCCGGAGGTGTCATGTTACCGAACCATAGCGCGCTCAAAGTGGCAGAAAATTTTCGTTTGCTCGAAGCGCTATACCCTGGTCGAATTGACCTGGGTATCGGCAGGGCACCCGGTGGAGACCGTATTGCAGCCAGTCTGCTGAATCCTTCTAATAATTTTTCGGAAGAGTCTTACATACTGCAACTCGAATATCTGCAGGCTTTTTTTCACGATGAAGCTTCTTCACAGTACGGTCCACTGTTGGCTGTTCCCATAACACCCACTGTGCCGGAACCCTGGATACTCAGTTCAAGTGGTGGTAGCGCAAAAATTGCAGCCAAACTTGGAATGGGCTTAGCTGTTGCACGTTTCATTAATGGTTTTGCAGGCAGGGATATTATCGAAACTTATTTGAATTCATTCCAGCCCTCGCGTGAAATGAAGTCTCCCAAAGTTTTACTGGCAATTTCAGTGTTGTGTGCAGACACCGAAGAGAAAGCGGATCAGATGAGAAAATTAGCTGACTATACATTGCTTCAATTTGAAAAGGGAAATTTTCGGGAGCTCACAAGTTTCGAAGAAATCAGAGATTATGTTTTCTCGGACGATGAATTGGAAAGAATAAAATCCAACAACGGTAGGATTGTTTCCGGTACACCAGGACAAGTGAGAAAAAAACTTCAATCATTAGCTGATGAATTGGAAATTGATGAAATAATGATTGCCACCATGACTCACTCGCAAAAAGACCGATTCCGTTCTTTTGAATTGATCGCCGGGGAATGCGGATTGATTAAGCCAGTCCAGGCTTTTTCAAATACTTATTCAGATTTATGAGCAATACACTGAATAAAATGACGAACAGGCCGGCAATCTGAAGACTGTTTACGTGTTCTGCATTTAAAAATACTCCAAGAAGAACAGCCACAACCGGATTTACATATGCGTATGTGCTGACCTGCGCCGGTGATCTTACTTCCATAAGCCAGACAAAACAACTGTAAGCCAGTATGGATCCAAATATAACCAGGTAGGAGATGGAATACCAGGCTTCCGCAGGAACTGAAGCGATCTGAAAAGTTTTAAGCTCTCCGGTAATTATCGCACCAATAAAAAAATATACGCCCGCGAAAAACATTTGCCAGCTTGTATTAACGGATGCTGGTGCCTGAGTCTTCTTATATTTCGCATAAAGGGATCCGACAACCCATGACATTGACCCGATTATCAAAACCAATAAAGCGGCCTTTTCATAAGGGTTTTGATCTGTTTTATAAGTGGATGAAATATTGGGCAGAAACAATAAAAATATACCTATTAGTCCAAGAAATAATCCGGTGAGTATTGATTTACTGGCGAAATTTTCCTTCCAGTGTGGTCTGTCGTAAACTACATACCAGAGAGGTGCTGCTGAAATAATAATGGCAACCCACGCACTTCCCACATATTGTTCCACGAATATTACGATTCCGTTTCCTATAAACAGGACTAAAAACCCGCTGATCGCTGCGAGTTTTATGGATGCCCAATCCATCAAATTTTCCTTTTTCCAAATGGCCCAAATCATCATGATCAAACCAGCTACGATAAAACGAAAGGCGCCTAATAAAAAAGGAGGGAAGCCATGTAGCGCTTTGCTGATAAAAAAATAAGTTGACCCCCATACAACATATACTGTTAAAAAAGCCAGTACCACGGATAAGGTTCCCGTCGACTTTGAATTGATAGTGCTCATCGTTATTTTTTATGCTCTTTATAAATAACAGTACTCAAAGTTAAAAGGAATTTTGTAACTTTAACTTACGAAATCGATGTTTTTATTGTTATTTGCCTTTGAAAACAAAGTGTTTAGTACAAATCGCATTATATATGGAATTAGATAAAACGAGCTGGTCGATTCTGGCCTGCCTCCAGGAAAATGCCAGAGCATCTTTTGCCGACATTGGCAGAGAAGTAGGATTATCTGCTCCTGCTGTGGCCGAGCGAATGATTAAATTAGAAGATGCAGGAATCATTCAGGGATACAGGATTGAAGTGGACTACGAAAAAACGGGATATGCCATAAAAGCTTTTATCACGTTTACTGCTCATTCAGGAAAATTTAATTCTTTCCTGAATTACATCAGTAAACTCGACGAGGTTCTCGAATGCCACAGGGTAACGGGTAACTACTGCATTTTTCTTAAAGTGGCTGTTGAAAATTCCGGGCATCTCCAGCATTTGCTAACAAGTATGATGGAGTATGGAGAAACTACAACGTCAGTAATCCTCTCTAGTCCTATAACACACAGAATATTTACCAAACACGAAATAAAATCTAAAGGAAGAGGTCCTTCTGTAAAACTGCGCCAGGTATGACTGAATAGCTTTCAAGATTACTTATACCTTCTTCACGTAAAACATTTTCATCGATGAAGTGATTTCCGGTGGAAGATTTTGCATCCCTTTTTAGAATATAAAAAGCAGCGTCAGCCATGATTTCCGGTTTTCTGCTTACCTGAAAAAGTTGTTCCCCACCCAGCAAATTTTTGACGGCTGCTGTTGCAATGAGTGTTCCAGGCCAAAGACTATTGGAAGCGATTCCATCTTTTTTAAATTCTTCTGACCATGCAGAAGCGAGCAAACTCATATTATACTTACTTAATGTATAGGCGGCATGGGAACGAAACCATTTCATATTAAAATCCAAGGGAGGGGATAACGTGAGTATATGAGGGTTCGTGGATTTTTTTAATAGTGGATATGCGTATTTGGTTACCATAAAGGTTCCCCGTACGTTTATATCAAACATTAAATCAAATCGTTTTGGTTCTGTCTTATCAGTATTGCTAAGCGAAATGGCGGAAGCATTATTGATGACGACATCAAGACCACCAAATTGATCTTCCGTCTTTTTTATAAGTTCCTGTATTAATTTTTCATCCCTTATATCACAAAATACGGGTAAACCTTTTCCGCCGGCTTTGTCTACTT
>DATHPV010000541.1:0-3420 GCA_035483495.1 Puia sp. | reverse complement strand
TGGCAGAATCCAATGCGCTGGCCAAACTGGTACCTGATCGGCCCGGCGTGAGTCTGAGACGAGTTCTGCACGCGCCGATGAAATTTAAAGATGGTGAAAAATCTTTAGAAGAAAAAGAGGGTATTGGAGGCGATGATCTGGAACTGGTAAAGAAAATTCGTGAAATATATCTCGGTGAGGATTTGCGCAGCAGGGTTCTTCATGAAGCCGAAAGACTGGAAGGATCCGTACGTAATACCGGACTTCATGCCGCAGGAATCATCATTGCACCAGAAGATCTCGCCAATATTATTCCTGTATGCACAGCCAAAGACTCTGAACTTCTGGTGACTCAAATCGAAGGCAGTATAATTGAAGAAGCCGGAGTATTAAAGATGGACTTCCTGGGACTGAGAACCCTCAATATTCTTAAAACCTCTTTAGAACTTATTGAACAAAATCATGGCGTGGCCATCGATATTGATTTGATTCCGCTGGACGATAAAAAAACTTTTGAACTCTACCAGCATGGCGATACGATTGGAACTTTTCAATTTGAAAGTCCGGGTATGCAAAAATATCTGCGTGACCTGAAGCCGGATAAATTTGATGATCTGACAGCCATGAATGCTTTATATCGACCCGGGCCGATGGCGTACATTCCGGCTTTCATAGATCGCAAACATGGCAGGGAGCCCATAAAGTATGATCTGGCGGTAATGGAAGAATACCTGAAGGATACATACGGAATTACCGTGTACCAGGAACAGGTAATGTTGCTTGCGCAGAAGCTGGCGGGTTTCAGTAAAGGAGATGCTGATGTTCTCAGGAAGGCAATGGGAAAAAAGCAGAAGTCGATCCTGGATAAGATGAAGAATCAATTTATTTCCGGAGCTACCGTCAACGGGCATGCGAAAGAAGCGCTGGAGAAAATATGGACCGACTGGGAAGCATTTGCACAATATGCTTTCAATAAATCACATTCTACCTGTTATGCTTATGTGGCATATCAAACTGCTTATCTGAAATCCCACTACCCGTCCGAATATATGGCGGCGGTTCTAAATCATCAGGGTAATATTGAGAAAATTACATTCTTTATGGAAGAATGTAAACGTATGGGATTGAAAGTACTGGGCCCTGATGTAAATGAATCGAAACAGGGATTTGCAGTAAATAGCCGCGGAGAAATCCGGGTGGGACTTGGCGGGCTCAAGGGTGTAGGCGAGGCTGCGGTTTTCTCTCTCATAGAAGAAAGGGAAAAAAACGGTCCTTACATATCGATTTTTGATATGGTAAAAAGAATTAATCAGCGAACGGTAAGTAAAAAAACCCTGGAAAGCCTTGCATATGCCGGCGCTTTCGATTGTTTCCAACAACTGCACCGGGCGCAATATTTTCATATCCCCGTTGGAGAAACCACAACCGGGCTTGAAAAAATAATACGTTTTGGGAACGTGGTTCAGGCTCAAAATGTTTCACACAGCAATACGTTGTTTGGCGAATCGAATAGTTACGAAGTTCAATCTCCTAAAATTCAAAATTGCGAACGGTGGTCGCTCACGGAATTACTTGAACATGAAAAAGAAGTTACGGGCATGTTTATGAGTGGTCATCCGCTGGATCATTTCAAATTCGAAATCAATCACTACGGTATTCTTACGCTTTCGGAATTCAATGAAATAAAGGAAGCGGTAAGTCTTCAGGCCAATCCCGGAAAATCTTTCAGGCTTGCAGGACTTGTGATCGACGCACAACATCGGGTAACCAAAACGGGCAAACAATTCGGTTCCTTTACTATTGAAGATTATTCCGGAAAAAGCGAATTCATTTTATGGAGTGAAGACTATGCCCGGTATTCAAACTATCTGGAAAAAGGTAAGAATATCTTCCTCACAGGATTTTTCAAAACAAGATATAACCGACCCGAATTTGAATTTAAAGTAGATAAAATGTTATTGCTGGAAAGTATTAAACCGATACTTACCAAACAATTAGTAGTTGATGTGGAAGCCCGGCACCTGAATGATCAAATGATCAGGTTTCTGGAAAAAAATCTTAAACGGTATCCCGGTAAAGCGGGCCTGAAATTCAACATACAGGATTCCAAATTAAATGCTAAAATCAGTCTTTATTCTTTGGAGAATGGTTTCGAAATGAATGACGAAATGGCCGCCTTTTTACAGGACTGTCCTGAATTTGATGTACAGATCGTTTCGCACTAGACAGTCATCTGACATTTTGTAACAACCCCTTAATTGGTGGTATAATTGATATATAGTGTGAGAGTGTGAGAGGGTGAGAGGGTGAGAGGGTGAGAGGGTGAGAGCGTTGTGCTTTAGGCCTTCGCCTTCAGCATTTCACAATATGTCGCAGGAACGACATAGATTTCAGAAAATAAAACAGAATTTTACATCTAAATAAACAGATATATGGCACTTGAATACACTGATGCGAATTTCCAGGAAAAAGTTCTTGCATCTGATAAGTTAACGATAATTGATTTTTGGGCTGAATGGTGTGGACCTTGTCGTGCAATCGGACCCGTGATTGATGAACTTTCGAAAGAGTATGACGGAAAAATTAATGTGGGCAAAGTGAATGTCGATCACAATCCACAGTTATCCGTGAACTATGGAATCACGTCTATTCCGGCCATCCTTTTTATCAAAGGCGGAAAAGTTGTCGACAAACTTGTAGGCGCACAACCTAAAAGCAATTTTGTTAAAAAGATAGAATCACATATCTAAGTCAGAAACTTAATTAATATTATCTATGAAAAAAGCGTTTCCGAAAGGAGCGCTTTTTTTATTTCGGACACCCTGAATACAGGAAATACGATGATTTTATTATTTCTTTGTTTATTAACATGTTTTCAGAAAAAGCACCGGATCCGAATCTCCAGTCCTTCGGCTTTTAATCTATTTTTGCGGAGTTTTAGAATTATGAAAAAAAATTTAAGGCCATTTCTGTTAGTCTTTGTCCTCGTAACATCTTGTAAGGATACCTCCAGTTCTTCCGAAAAATCTGATACCGCTACCCAGGCTTCTGTAAGTAATGAGCCACCTGCCATCACATATACTATCCTGAACGCTACTCCGCACGATCAGAATTCATATACAGAAGGATTTCTGATGTACGATGGTAAACTGTATGAAAGCTCAGGAGCACCCCAGGAAATAGACAATACCCGTTCTATAGTCGGAATAGTCGATCCGGTAACCGGCAAAATCGCAGTTAAAGCGGAGTTGGATAAAAAAATATTTTTCGGAGAAGGCATCACTATTCTGCACAATAAACTTTATCAACTTACATGGACAAATAAAAAGGGGTTTATTTACGATGTAAAAACATTTAAGAAGATTGGCGAATTTAATATCCCGAGTAAGGAAGGTTGGGGCATGACAACCGACGGGACCAGTCTGATCTTGAGTGATGGAA
>DATHPV010000540.1:0-4346 GCA_035483495.1 Puia sp. | reverse complement strand
TTAAAATTGTGTTCAAATCCGTCACAAATCTTTTTTTATGAACCGTATTCATCCTCGAGTAATCCAGTAATGAATTAATCATATGTTGCATGCGACTGGAAGCCTTGACAACCCGTTCGAAATAATCACTGGTATTTGCTGAAAATTCCCCTGCAGAAGTTTCCATAATACGCTCGCAGAATGTTCGAATTTTACGTAAGGGCTCTTGCAGATCATGTGAAGCGATATAAGTAAATGAATCCAGTTCAAGATTACTCTGGGCGAGTTCGACATTTTTATTCTCCAGGTCTTTTTGGTACCGGATCACAATTGCTTCATGTTCCTTGACAGCAGTTTGATCGGTTATTATCATCCCGACCGTCGGTAGCTTGGGTTGTAATGAAGTTAGTGAAACATAAACCGGGATTATTATTTCACCTACCTGCAAATTGATTTCGCCTTTACTTTTCCCGGCGACAGCTTTTTCGAATAAAGATTTAAAATGGAACAGAGAATCCGGATGTATAAAATCAAAAAT
Organism: Puia sp.; assembly: GCA_035483495.1. Classification (GTDB taxonomy): domain Bacteria; phylum Bacteroidota; class Bacteroidia; order Chitinophagales; family Chitinophagaceae; genus Puia. The sequence continues at coordinate 3,829 of DATHPV010000540.1, read as the reverse complement.
AAATTTTCCGATTACATTTTCATATTTTAATTGCAGTAATTCGAAAAAATAAGTGTTTGTGTATACAATGAGTCCCTCTTCGGATAGATTAACGGCGCCTTCTCCGAATTCTTCAATCAACAGACGATAGGCATAATCACCACTTTGCAGTGTATAAATTTCAGGTACGTCTTCGGTATTGACTGCAAAGGCATCCACTTCCCCGGCTTTGATGGCTTCGATCAGCTGTTCAGATTCAGCTAATCGGTTCTCAAGAATTTCTATTTTCAGTAAAAGCTCTTCCCTGGATTCAGGCTGCATTATTTTAATCTTTAAAAGATATACCCAAACCCTTAATCACTTTATCCTGATCGGAAAAAGTTCCAACCAGTGTTTTTTTGGGCAGCGGATGTTGTTTAATTAAAGAAGGGCTGAATACAATCTGCTGTTCTGAGGCTAACTCAGGATGTTTATATAGATCGATAATTTCGAGATCGAAAGAATCTTCGAGATATTCAGCACATAACCGGTTGATATTTTCTATGGCTTCCATGGATTTCGGAGACATGCCCGAAACATAGAGTTGAAGAACCAATTTCCCTTCTTTCACCACTACTGCTTTATTTTTCTTCCCCATAATTATTTTTATTAAACCTTGATGGGTCGGATATTCAGGCCGACAAGTACTTTTTCCTCATTGGAAAGATCGCCAATTATTTTTCGCAATGGTTCAGGAAATTTGCGCACCAGTGTTGGAATTGCAAAAATCTGATCTCCTTCGGCGAGCTGTGGGCTTTTTAATAAGTCAATAATTTCGATGCTGTATTTTCCTGCGAGATGTTCTTCGCAATATTTCGTAATATTTTTCAAAGCAAGCACGGACTTGGGAGTTTGACCGGCAATGTAAAGTCTCAGCTCCCACATTTCTTTCGGCATTTTTCTTATTGTTTTAATTTGATCCCCTTTTCACTGATGGAAAATTCATTTATTTCATTTGAATGACCCATGCCCCTGGATTTAACGATCAATAGTTTCCTGGATCTGTTGCTGTCGCTTGTATTATTGGATAATTGTATCCAGGTGTCAGCCAGAGATGAAACTGCGTCGACGGTAAAGTCATAGTGCTCATCAAGATAAGGATGCGTGAGGGCAGTAAAAAAAGCATTGATCTGATTAACCTTCAGTAAATCCATTAACCTGACCAGCATAGCTCTTACTTCACTATTGTTTCCCACTGTTATCAAACTGCTGATGGGGTCGATAATAACGGTTTTGGGTTTGTGCTGGCTGATCAGTTTATGGATTACCAGCAAATGCATTTCAAGCCCGCTTAGTGAAGGCCTGGAAGAATGAATTTGTAGCATACCCGATTTGATAAATGGTTTGAAACGGATACCTACCGAATCCATATTTCTGATAAGCTGATCCGGCGATTCTTCAAAAGAAAAAAACAAGACTTTTTCTTTGCGCTGGCAACTGCCCAGGGCAAAATAAGAAGCCAGTATGGTTTTCGAAGTACCGGCTGTTCCTGTAACCAGGGTACTGTTTCCCCTAAAAAATCCTTTACCCTTAAATAATTTGTCGAAACCTGCAAATCCATAAGATAAAATTTCCGAAGAAGTCCGGTGTTCCAGTTTTAAAGAAGTGATGGGCAGAACAGAAATTCCGAATTCATCGATGAGAAATGGATATTCATTGGTCCCGTGCGTAGAACCTCGGTATTTTACAATTCTTAACCTGCGCGTGGCAATCTGATCTATTACCCGAAAGTCCAGCAGGATCACACAATCTGAAACATATTCTTCCAATCCCTGGCGTGTGAGCGAGTTTTCGCCTCGTTCACCGGTAATAATCGCAGTTACGCCCCTGTCTTTAAGCCATTGAAAAAGCCGTTTTAGTTCGGATCTCAGCAGGGTTGCATTATCCATTCCTCCGAAAAGAGACTCAATTGTATCCAAAACAACCCTTTTGGCTCCAATCTGATCGATGGCATATCCCAATCGGATAAACAATCCTTCCAGGTCATACTCACCCGTTTCTTCGATTTCTGTCTTTTCGATATGGACATTATCGATGCGTAATTTTTTATCTGCAATCAATTTGTTCAAATCAAATCCCAGCGACTGTACATTAGTAGTCAGATCTTTTGTGGTTTCCTCAAACGAAATGAAAACACCCGGCTCATCATAATCCGTTATTCCCTTTACCAGAAACTGCACACCCATGAGCGTTTTACCACACCCTGCACTTCCGCAAACTAAGGTTGGGCGACCTTTGGGTAAACCACCACCTGTGATTTCATCGAGACCTTCAATACCGGAATGGGTTTTTGGAAAAACTTCAGCTAATGATGACTTCATGGAAGACTTTTGACTGACCATTATGCAATACTAATACTAATTGCCTTTCTGTGTATTTATTGAAAAGGTTTTAGAAGGATGGGAATTATTTTCCCCAGAGTCAAACGATACTCTGGTAGAAAATTAATACCCGGTTTTTATTTCCAAAAATTTATTTATCTGGTGATTTTAGTAATTTAAGCTGGCATAGTCAAAGATTCATTTTTCCGGACAGAATCCAAATTTTTAAATCAAAATATGCTCTGTCGACAATTCCTGCAATTTACGGCGATGGGTGCTGCAGCTATCGGAATAGTACTCACTTTAAGACCTTCTGATCACCTCAAAGATTTAATGAAAATTAAAACCTCATGATAATTTTAAATTAATTATTCAACAAATGAAAATCGCAACTTATAATGTGAATGGTGTAAATGGTCGTTTACCCGTTTTATTACGCTGGCTGAAAGAGTCTGCGCCGGATATTGTTTGTCTTCAGGAATTAAAAGCGCCGCAGGAGAAATTTCCAGAGCAGGCCATACTGGACGCAGGATATCGGGCGGTCTGGCACGGTCAAAAGAGCTGGAATGGCGTTGCGATTCTGTCAAAGAAAGAAAAGCCCGAGGAAATAAGAAGAGTATTACCCGGTGATCCGGAAGACCTGCATAGTCGATATATTGAAGCAAAAATAGGAGACATAATCATCGGATGTATTTATTTACCAAATGGAAACCCATATCCAGGTCCCAAGTTTGACTTTAAACTGGACTGGTTTAAAAGACTGATCGCACATGCAAAAAAACTTATGGTAATGGATGTGCCCGTACTACTGGCCGGTGATTATAATGTAATGCCCACCGAGTTGGATGTATACAAACCCGAAAAATGGATAAACGATGCACTTTTCCGTGTTGAAGTAAGAGAAGCATTCAGCAAACTCGTATCACAGGGATGGATAGACGCACTTCGAACTAAACATCCGGGTGAAAAAATCTATACATTCTGGGATTATTTTAGAAATGCGTACGGACGGGATGCAGGATTGCGAATCGATCATCTGCTTTTGAGTCCGTCACTTGGTAAGCGTTTGATAAGTGCAGGCGTTGATCGCGAAGTGAGGGGATGGGAAAAAACCAGCGATCATGCGCCAACCTGGATCGAACTGAAAACCAAATGAGAAAAGGGTTATTTCACCATTTTTTGGAATGAATTAACTATCAGTTAAAATCTTCTTATGGCCATTCATCTGGCGGATTATATCGATATACTGGGCACATTTAGTTTTGCCGTCTCCGGTGCCTTTGCTGCCAAGGAAAAAAGACTCGATCTCTTTGGCGTTTTCATTCTGGCTTTCGTGACAGCTATCGGAGGCGGCACTATCCGCGACATGCTGATCGGAGACTTGCCCGTGAGTTGGATGCATGATCCCGAGATTGGCTGGGTAATAGCTGCAGGTGCGGCGGGATCACTTTTTTTCGGGAGCAGGCTGCAACAGATGCAGAAGGTACTTA
>DATHPV010000539.1:0-4577 GCA_035483495.1 Puia sp. | reverse complement strand
ACAAAGAAGTGATGGATTTTCTCGAACAGCAAACAAAAATGCCTGAATACCTCAACAGTGTTTTTGATCTGGTAGATATTTCTGTTGAAGATTACATAAATCGCGGATTCGAAAGCCTGATGGTGAATTTCGGATGTACGGGTGGTCAGCACCGAAGTGTTTATGCTGCAGATTCATTGGCACGCCACCTTAAAAATAAATTCGGTGTCACTGTTGAAGTGCATCATGTCGAACAGGAGGCAAAAAATTGGAAGAACGTCTGATCCTATCAATTCCAATTCCACTTAAAAGAAGTACAAAGTTCAGAACGGGCAATGATAACCTTCCTGTCCATTCTACACAGAATATAATCATCGGAAAGGAAAAAATCAAAACTCCTGCTATCAGAAAATAATATTTATTTTCCTTGCGGCGGAAGATGTCGATCGTGCCAATAATTGCTGACGTGTAGTAAAAGAATGTCGTAATAAACAGGAGCAGGTTGTGGACGGAAGAGAAATAGGGTCGTCCCATGGAAAATATTTTATATGTTCTCAGAAGAAATAATCTGCATGTCATTCCGGGATTATGATATAAGAAACTAAAAACTGACATACCTTCCTGATAGGGTATTGTCGCATATTTCAATAAATCGCCGGGATAACCGCAAATCACATTCGCCTGTATATTGTGCAGACTGTGAATCGGGTAATAGTACGGTTCATCATGCCCGAAGGTTTTATAAACGACCAGTCCTATTAATAACAAATATCCCATACAAACCAGCAACCTGGAGATATTTTTTCGTGGATTAAAAGTCAGCCAGTAAAGACAGGCAACGGGAATAAACAAAAAACCGACCGGCCTGAACAGCGGGAGGATGTACAACAATATCCAAAACAACCATTTATTGCCTGTGCCATTCTTTTCAGTCAGAAGAAAATATGTAGCAATGATAAGCAGGTCACTAAAAATAGAATCTGTAAATAATGCGCTCACCCACTGCTGAATTATATAACAGGTTGCATACAATATGGCGGACACTACGATAGCAAATCTTGACTGAATATAAAGGCAAAGAATCTTTATAAAAAAGTAAACAGCTAATAATGAAAAAAGAAGCTGTACCACATACATGCTTTTGAATGGTAGTCCAAAAGATCTTAATAAAACAAATATGGATACATACCCTGAATAAAAGAGGTTGTACAAACTGAAATTCCGGTCACCCTTCATCCACTTGTCAGCAAGACCAATATATTTGACTGCTTCTTCCTGGTCCCTGATTCCCAGAAAATAACAGACAATAATTTGAATCAGTAACCATGAACAAACAATCAGAATCCAATCTGATTTTTTCAGTTTTCCATTACGATTTTCCAGTATGTCCCTGCTAAACATGTCAATAAATGTTTAAGAGTTTCGATTCGGGAATCGAAAACTAAAAAGATGATAGTCGCCAGACTTACTTCTTTAGTTTAATCAGGGCTTTATCAGATATTGCGTCCGAGCGTTGAGTACAAGCGTCGTCGATTGGTTTTAGAAAAAGGCTGTCTTTTTTAATCTTGTAAGAATATTTGCCGACCGTACTATTGTCGCAGTTGGAAGTTCCGTTTACTTTGGTTATAAACAGGAAACCGGATGCAATTTTGTAAGTCATTGATTCCACCAACGCACTGTCGGGTAGCGATATTACATCAACGGAGGTCTTCTTGAACGTCCAAACTACGGGAAGTTCTCCATTTGAATTAATTACTCCTTTCCATTTTGTATTGGAAAATTGAGCATTAGCTGCTGATATCACACAAAAAATCGCTGCAAAAAGAATAGTACCAGTTTTTCTCATAAAAATTATTTTCATAAATATTGAAATGCAAATGTAGTACCTGGGAGCAAATATATTAAGAACATGACTATGCAAATAGTTTTTCGGCAACAGCAACCGATTCCGTTCTCCCCACATCGACCAGTTTGGAAGATGAATGATCGAATCCCAGGATCGGATGTGTGGGAGCCAGTCCAAGATATACGTCCACAATAGAAAACTTCCCCTCTTCATGTATCAATGGGAATATGTTGGGTGAAATCACATGAATCCCGCTAAATGCTTTTTCGCTCAAATCAGATACCCGTACAGATATCTTTTCTTCCCCCGTTTTGGTATTTCGCCATCCGGCAAGGCGATCATTGTTATCGAAAAGAAAATAACGGGAAGACTTTCTATTGGTTACCGCCAGTGTGGCCAGTGGTTTTTTTCTGTTATGAAATGAAATCAGGTCATTCAGATCAAGATCTGTCAGAATATCTGCATTCATCAGTAAAAAACTACCATCGTCAAAATAAGCAGCTGCTTTTTTTAATCCCCCGCCTGTTTCCAGTACTTCGTCCGATTCATCGCTGATAGAAATATTGCTGCCCCATCCGTCATTGACTATAATTGCATGTCTTATCTGGTCAGGAAAATGATGAATATTTATCAGGACATCTTTAATTCCAAATGATTGGAGATAATTCAAATTTCTCTCCAGCAGGGATTTGCCATTGATTAAAGCGAGTGCTTTGGGATGGTGATCTGTCCACGGTTTGAAACGGGTACCCAGTCCCGCGGCTAGGATCATGGCTTTCATCAGAGAACAATATTTTGTACCAGACTACTCTTATTGGGATAGTCTGTATTAAAGTGAAGGCCGCGACTTTCTTTTCTGAATTGGGCACCTTTAACAATCAGATATCCCGTAGTTATCAGATTCCTGACTTCGCAAAGTTGCGGTGATAATAAAGTCGCTTCATACAATGCTTCAATTTCTTCGTGTAACAAATCCAGTCTTTTTGAAGCACGGTTCAGTCTCACGTTTGTTCTCACAATACCTACGTAATCGCTCATCAACAATTGAAGTTCCTTTATACTTTGTGTAATCAAAATCATTTCACCGGGAGCCGTTGTGCCCTCTGCATTCCAATCGGGAATGTCTTCCCTGTATTCAACGGTCTTAATTCTTTCGATGCTATCCAGATAACAGCGATGTGCAAATACCATTGCTTCCAGTAGGGAATTACTGGCGAGTCTGTTTGCGCCGTGTAGTCCGGTGGAAGCACATTCACCACAGGCATATAAATTCCGGATCGACGTATGGCCCCATTCATCTGTTTTGATTCCGCCACAACTATAATGTGCAGCGGGTGCTACAGGGATCATCTGTTCTGCAACATTTATTCCGGCGGACTTACATCTCTCATAAATATTCGGAAAATGCTCAATGAATTTTTCCATATCCATATGCCTGCAATCCAGGTACACGTGTTCAGTACCTCCTTTTTTCATTTCATTGTCGATTGCTCTTGCGACAATATCGCGCGGGGCTAAATCTTTTCGGTCATCATAACGGACCATAAAAGCATCTCCGTTTTTATTCCGGAGGATGCCGCCGTCGCCTCTCACTGCTTCAGTTATGAGAAATGAAGGACTCACACCCTGCTGATAAAGAGCGGTAGGATGAAACTGGATGAATTCCATGTTTTCAATTCGGCCTTTGGCGCGATAAACCATTCCGATGCCATCACCTGTGGCAATTACCGGATTCGTTGTCGTGCGGTATACCTGTCCATTGCCGCCGGTTGCAAATACAGTAACACGCGATAAAATTTTAATGGTTCTGTTTTCGCGCATATCTAACGCGTAAATTCCATAACATTCGATATCCGGAGTGGATTTTGTAACGAGATAACCCAGGTGATGCTGGGTGATGATATCTACAACAAAACAATGTTTAACGATCTCAATATTTTTCTGGGCTGCTACTGTTTGCAACAATGCTCGCTCCATCTCTTTGCCCGTAACATCTTTATGATGCAGGATACGGAATTCTGAATGACCCCCTTCTTTTCCTTTTTTGAATGCTCCTTCCTCGTCCTTGTCAAATTCTGCGCCCCATTCAATCATTTCCTGAATGCGCAGTGGCCCTTCTTTCACCACAATTTCCACGATTTTCGGATTGCACAAACCGTCGCCGGCGATCAGCGTGTCTTCAATATGTTTATCGTAACTGTCATTTTCAAAATCAGTTACACCCGCGATTCCACCCTGTGCATATTTTGTATTGGTCTCATCAGCAATCGTTTTTGTAATTACAAGAACCTGCTGATCGGGACAGGCTTTGGCTACTTTCAATGCATAAGTGAGTCCGGCAATACCTGATCCGACAACGAGAAAATCTGTTTTTCTTAACATAGATATTATCTAATAAACAATGGTGTATTCGAATTTCTCGGGATGGTCGAATACTTCGATCAGATTGTACTGCATGACTATTTTTTTCCGATCAGGAAAAAGTTTGGCCAGACTATTATCTACTTTTTTGCAGGGCCGTGGAATAACAATGGTTAAAGTGTAGGGAATTGTGATGCCCATATTTCCTGCATCTTTCATTTGTGAATACTGAGGACTCTGTTGCAAAGCCTTCCATTTCTCAGGATTCAGTTTTCTGGAAAGGAGTCCATCGTGACTTTGAAAATCATAAATGGAATTAAACTGATTCATGTCTGGCATGCTGTTATCACTGCCCATTGAAACGGTATCAGGTTTGCCAGCTATGCCTTTG
>DATHPV010000538.1:0-3175 GCA_035483495.1 Puia sp. | reverse complement strand
ACAGGCACCGGGGTTGGATATTCACGAGATGGGTGGCTGCCGGATGGGTCATGATCCAAAAGATTCATTGCTCAACAAATGGAACCAGATGCATCATTGCAAAAATGTTTTTGTAACCGACGGTGCGTGCATGACGAGCACGGGCAATCAAAGTCCTTCCATTTTATATATGGCTTTTGCTGCGCGTGCAGCGCATCATGCAGTCGATGAGCTAAAAAAAAGAAACCTTTAGTTGGTTATAAGTTATGGGTTATGGGTTATGTGTTATAGTTAAATTCATAATCCATAATCCATAACCCATAAACAATTAAAGTCTTACGCGTAAACCTGCCTGCACAGGAAGCGCCCATAAACTGTATGCGATCAGATCGCTTTTGTTATCGAAGTACTGGCCCGTGAACGAAGCTGCAACACCGATATGACAGGAGAAATAATATGCCAGCGCGAATTTCAGTCCGGCAGTAAAGTCTCCCTTCAGATTTGGGCTGGTAGAAAGTGTAACGCCATTGTCGACAATTTTACTGTTTAACGGCAATGAATAACCGAATCTTGGTGAAATGCTAAGCTGCCATCCAACGGGTTTTCCAAAATTAAATTTTCCAAATAACTGAATGGGAATGATTGGTTTTCCGAGGTAGACCGTATTGTACGTTCCTGGCACATTTCCCGGTTATGCGATATCATCCTGATAAGACAGAATGATATAGGAACCGGACAGTCCCAATTGAAACCATGGAGCGAGGAAACGTGAAATTTCAAATGTTGCGGTAGTTTGGCCACCGTTGGTTTGGGTGTGTTGAACCGGGTCATTTAACCTTGGAATACTGTTCCAGGAATTTCCACCCTCGATAGAAATTTCCCATTTATTCTCACAGGTCGGTTCGTAACTGGTTTTATGCCTGTCAAATACTGTATCAGACAAAACATATCGGACGGGATGAATACTATCTGTTTGCAAAATGCTGTCACCAATTAGCGGGAGACGCAACTGCACGAGACTATCTCTGCAAATATTGTACACTTTATATCTGGCTGAGGAATCCAGCTTTGCCGGTACCACCAGGCGATCCTTAAAATGAATCAATGTATCCTTAAAACGAATAAGCTCATATGTGGTATCATAGATGCGACCTTTTTTGTATGAAGAAGTAATTTGACCCCGATAATAATTCATCCTCATCTGAACAGGTCTAATAATCGAATCTTTTTCCTGGGGGACTGCTGTAACAGAAGATTTCACTGTTACTGTTTTGCAACAGTCTCCATTGTTGAGTCCGGCACCAACTCCTGCTCCACCGGGTGTTGACACCTGGTCTCCATTCGGATACCAGGCATTACCGCATGTAAAAAGAATAAATAAAAAACACCCGTCTTTATTAATGAGTTTCCATGCTTCAATTCCATCGGGTGATTCTCCGGAGGGATTCAGTATTACATAGTCATAACTGAGTATGCCGTTATCCTTGTTATAAAAACCCAGATTACCGACCGTACCCGGTTTTATATAGACTTTTTTTACGTTTTTAGTGTTGAGATCTTTATAGCCATTCCAGAACCCTGAGTTGCGAAGCAGGAGATCAAAAGCGGGGAAGGTTCGGTTATATTTTTTACGCTGATTTGAGTCCTGGATGGATTTTATAAAAAGCTCCGCTGTCGTGATGCCGTTCTTTCTTTGAAGAAAAGGAAACTGCGGATGGCGACCCAGCGGATCCGTAAATAATTTAGGTTCATTGTGCTTGTCGAAGAGATAAAGCCTGGAATGGTGATAACATGGCTTTTGTGCATAGAGAGCACTACTTGCAATAACAAGAAAGCAGACTATTAAGGCACGCATCAACGTGTTTTTTTAAAATGGGATGGATACAGAGTGGGGGTCGGATTGATATCTAACGTAAAAAATCCTGTTTTCTTACTTCCAGGGATTAATTAATTCTGCAATAAACAATCACAGGATGGTCTGCCTTATGAAGTATGAGCGGGCATAAAAAAAACTGTCCCGCCAAAGGCGGGACAGTTTCTATATACATGAACCTTAACCCTTAACTAAATAGTCCACCTTTTTTTAACTCCTTAGTGTCTTCACCAATTTTGAAACCGTTATGATAGATTTCGATTTTGTAAGCACCTGGTATGAATGCACCGGATTGTTTCCATGCAAACTGTACTGATTTGGTTTTACCAGCTTCGATATCAACCGGAACTTTAGCTGTGAAGATTTTATCTCCTTCGTCGCGGCTAGCAAATGTTCCTGAACCCAGAGCAGGTACTGAAATTGGTTTGCCATCCGGACCAGTGATACAAACATAAACATCAGTCTGACCAGTCTGGGCAATACGGTTGTTTACGTCGAAAGAGATGATCAGCTTGTCTACTCTTTTTGCAGTAGTAGTTACTTTTTCTTTTCCGTTTTTCTGATCCTTTACGGGAACAACAGAAATATTAGAAGCGTTCAATGTTGAAGCGATATCTACTTTCTTTTCCAGATCGTCTTTCTGAGTAGTTGTAGTAGAAAGATCTGAAGTAAGTTTTTCTTTATCAGCAGTCAACTGTGTTTTATCAGCAGTCAGCTGTGTATTCTGCGTAGTCAGAGTAGCCACTTGTGCCTGAAGATCAGTGATCTTGGTATTCAAGTCAGCTATCAACGATTTAGCTTTATTTAATTCAGCAACCGTTGCATTTTTCTTTCCAAGTATGCCTCTGATTTCTGCTTTCTTCTTAGCGATATCAGAATTTGCACCTGAAAGCTGAGTCTGTAAGCGATTGTTGGTGCCTGTTAGTGAATCCAGGCGAACGAGGGCATCATCGAAATTCTTCTGCAATGCGCCTTTTTCGTCTGTTACTTTAGCGATTTGTGTTTGCTGGCTCTGTTGTACCTGTTCTTGTTTGTTATTGTTCCATAACAAATAACCCCAGGTTCCAAGGAATCCTGCAGCAAGTAATCCTATAACGAGATTTTTAAAATCTTTTTTCGGAGGCTGACTTTGCGGAGACGCAGATGGATAATTCGTAGTGCTCATGGTTTGTACTTTTTATTTTAAAAAATTTGTTTTTGAGGGAAACGGTTTAGAAGGGTTTCCAGTCTGCATTCAGTCTAAAACCGTGCCAATTTTGGAATTATACACCCCATGTGCAAATTAAAACGCCCCGTAAATGGTTGATGGTTAATGGTATATGA
>DATHPV010000537.1:0-3349 GCA_035483495.1 Puia sp. | reverse complement strand
TGCGCCACTGAGACCACGAGTGACGGAGTTATTACCTGTGCTGGCCATCGGTTCTTGTTTTTGGGTCCCAAAATAACCATTTTTAAGCTATCCTGCGTAAATCTTGCGTTTTTCCTGCGTTCTTCCTACGTATATTCATTAATTGGGCATTAGTTCAGCTCTATCTCTTTTCATGAAAGGATCTGCCTTTATTTATAATTTGCTGAATTTCAACGCCAATTGAAAAAAGCCCCGACAGGCTCTTATTTCTCCAGTTTGCACGCAAACGGCTCAATGAAGCCCGCAAACTAAACGTCCTGCCCGCCAACTGCTCAATTTAGGGTACTCTCGGCTTGGGCTTCGGCAAAACCAGCTTTACTATTAGTTAACTTTAAAGACGATGAAGGCTGTCCATATTTTACTGATTCTACTGCTGCCGTCCTGGCTATCGGGACAAACGGTACAGATTGAAAATTTAAGGAGGGCTTTGCCGAAGTTGAAAGATTCGGCAAGGGTTGATAGCATGAATGAACTGACCCTTCAGTACATAAACCTGGAGCTCAAAGATTCAGCGGAATATTATGCTACGACGGCTTATCTGGAATCCCGCGCATTAAATTATATCCATGGGGAGGCTGTATCCCGTTCACGTCAGGGAAATATCAAGACCCAATTCTACGCGGATTTTGCAGAAGCCGAAAATCTGGAAAGAGAATCGGTTAGTCTTTTTGACAAAACAGATAATAAGAGATCGCTTGCAGATACTTACAGCCAGCTGAGTTATTCCTGTTTTGTGCAAGGGAAATATGATGAAGCACTGGATGTTTCCCAGGAATGTTATAGTCTCTACAAAAAAAATCTGAACGTACTGGGAGAGGCGGACATTCTTGGAATGATCACCCAGGTCTATTTGAAAAGAGGGGAATTTGACAAAGGTTTCGATGCAGCCAGGGAAGTTTTACAATTAAGAACAAACCTCCGTATTCAGTCCGAAATAAAAGAAAGCCTTCTGAATTTCGGATCACTATGTATGGGAATTGAAGATTATCCACTGGCACTCGACTATTACCGTTCCTATTTTGAAAACTTCACAAAGAGAGATTCGCTGTCCTTAATTGCTGACGAGGATCTGGTTTGGGCAAAAATGGAATTTGCCGAAATCTACAGTCATCTGAATAAGTTCGATTCAGCATTATATCTGTACAATCAGTTTGATACTGTCGGGCAACCGGAAAAAAATCTTCGGATATTTCTGGTAAGCAAGGGTGAATATTTCATGTTATCAGGACAATATGAAAAAGCACTTCCATATCTTTTAAGGGGATTGGCAATTCATAGAAAATTAAATGACGTCAACGAGATTGTGCGCACTGTATTGGATGTCGCAGCCACTTACGATGCCCTTCATAATAACCAAAAAGCCCTTCTTTTTGCGAGGGAAGGACTCAATATAGGATTACAAACCAGGGCCCGTCAAAGAATGAGGGATGCATATAAAGTAATGTATTCCGTATTTGACCGTCAGGGACCAACAGACAGCGCCTACTTCTACTATCGCGTTTATATAAAATCAAAAGAGTCCCTGACTGATGATCAGACGAAGGGAAAATTCGCGGCATATAATTACAATCAGAAAATAGAAGTTCTAAACAATGAAAAGCTGATTGCGCAGCAGAACCTGAAAATTAAAGAACAGGAATTGAAAGGCGAAACTCTTTTGCGTAATATCCTGATTGCATTTGCTTTCATTGTATTTATGCTGAGTCTTTTATTAATCAGAAATACATTGTTGAAGCGAAGGAACGAGAAATTAAAAAATGAAAATATTAACCGTGAACTCCTGCAACGGTCAGTAGAAATGGAAATGCAGTCCTTACGCGCACAGATGAATCCGCACTTTATTTTCAACTGTCTGAATTCCATAAACCGGTTCATTATGAAGAATGAATCGCAGGCCGCTTCCGATTATCTGACACAATTTTCCAGATTGATACGGCTGGTTCTGAACAATTCCAAAAGGTCCTGGATTCCACTGGAAGATGAAATTGAAATGCTGAAGTTATATCTGGAAATGGAAAAACTCCGATTCAGAGATGCATTCAACTATCAGTTCATATTCGATGAAGATATCGATCATTCCACAGTGCTCATTCCACCCCTGTTATTACAACCATTCGTTGAGAACGCTGTCTGGCACGGGTTAATGCACAAGAAAGAAAACGGGCTGGTGACGATTTCGTTTAAAGCAGTAAAAGATATTCTTCATTGTACAATTATTGATAACGGTATCGGCCGAGACGCCGCGGCAGCCGCGGGCAGTAAATCATCCCAAAGCCACAAATCACTGGGCATCCGGATTACCAAGGAAAGACTTTCGCTGATTAATGGAACTGATGAAGATGAAAAAGTTGGTTTTTCTATTGAGGATCTATTTGACAACACGGGAAAACCGAACGGGACTAAGGTTAGCCTGAGAATAAGACTTCAGGAGAATAACGAAATACGAAAGGAAAATTTCCCAACCTTAATCAACGAATCATGATAGACGCTATTATTATAGATGATGAATCTTATTGCTGCGAAACACTGGAAATGATGATAGCAAGATTCTGCCCGACGATACGCGTTGACGCAGTTTGTCACAGTGGCGCTGATGCACTCGAATTGTTGACCAGGTTTACTCCAAAACTTGTTTTCCTGGATATCGAAATGCCCCACATGAATGGATTCGAATTTCTGGAAAAAGTAAAAAATATAAACTTCGGATTGATATTTACCACCAGCTATGACCAGTACGCCATAAAAGCTATCCGATTTAGCGCGCTGGACTATTTACTGAAACCGATAGACCGGGAAGAATTAATTCAGGCTGTAGGAAGAGTCTCCCGTCACCTTCAAAGTCCTTCTGAACTTCAGCTGGAATTATTGTTGCAAAAACTGAATGCTCCTAAAATCCAGATAAAAAAAATTGCGTTGCCGACGATGGAAGGATTACAAATGGTTGAAATAGATTCCATCATCAGTTGTTCATCAGAAAGTAACTACACACATTTCCTGCTAAAGGGAAATAAGAAGATAACAGCATCCCGCACTATGAAAGACGTGGAAGAATTACTCTCCGATTATTCTTTCCTCCGTGTGCATCATTCCTTTATTGTGAATCTGAACGAAATTCAAAAATATGTGAAGGGAGAGGGTGGTTATCTGGTGATGACAGACGGCAAAAATATAGATGTTTCAAGAAGCAGGAAAGATGTACTGCTTCAAAAGCTCCATCCAACCAGACTCTGAGTCGCACCTGCATGTTCTATTCCCCGGGTTATCCTGAATATTCCACCAACTGCTCAATCATGCTGTGAAAGATTTTATT
>DATHPV010000536.1:0-4436 GCA_035483495.1 Puia sp. | reverse complement strand
CTGGAAGACATGTCAGTTATTTCCGGTTCACAGGCTGAGAGCATTAAAAAATCTTTGGAGAACATAGGTGCTAAAGATGCATATATCCGCGATCTTCAGTCGGCTATGGCACATAAAGATTCTCTGAACATGGCGCTGGTTATGAACCTTAAAGGTGCCGTTGGAAATGGAAATGATTCTGACATCAATATCAAAGTTGATAAGGGTGTTGTGTTTATCGACATCTCAGACAAAATGCTTTTCAAAAGCGGAAGTTTTGATGTAACCAAAGGTGCTAAAGATGTACTTGCAAAAGTCGCTGCAGTGCTAAAGAATCAGCCAGATGTTGAATTCATGGTAGAAGGTAATACTGATAATGTTCCTCTAAGAGGTCATCCAGGTCTGGTTGACAACTGGGATCTGAGCTGCAAACGTGCTACATCTGTAGTGCGTATACTCGCCAAGACCTACGGAATTCCGCCAGCTAAAATGACCGCTGCGGGTCGTGGAGAATGGGTGCCATTAATGACAAACGATACCAAAGAAGGCAAAGCTGCTAACCGTCGCACAAGAATCGTGATCCTTCCACAACTGGATCAGTTCTTCAATTTGCTTGAACACAAAGGCTAAGCTTATTACATACGAAATCATTTTAGAGGTCCTCCTTTTGGAGGACCTTTTTTTATTTCAAAAGCCTAAAGCATAAAGCCCAAAGCCTAAAACTTCTTTTTGGATCTCCGTTTCTTTAGAAAATTTTCAATTAGCATTAAATCAATTTAATAATCAAGCTTTGCCTTTGAGAGTATTAGGCTTGGTTTACTCTTTAGGTTTCCTTTGGTTCGCGGATTGACTTAATGAGTCCAATCAACATTGCTTTTATATTATTAATTTTTTCATTTAATATTTTATATTGTTCTGATTTCAGGAATGATAAATCCTTTGCGAGTAAACAACAATATTCTACTTCCAATATGGAACCAAATGACATATCGAGGAAGTGTACAAAATCTTTTTCAGAATTTCTGCCGCTCCCTTCTACAATATTGAATGGCACTGAATAAGCAGCTCGTTTCAATTGCCTGGCAAGTTCGTATTGTTCACTAATTGGGAATACTGGTACAACATTTTGGTAAATGAACATTACCAGTTCATGAGATTTTACCCAAACTTTGTAATTATTATAGTTCCTCATTTATTCACAAATGAACATTCATAAAATGAACAATCAAAAGTGAAAAGTCTCAATTTTTTACAGGAAATCACCCTTATTTAATAGGTTTTAGGCTTTCAGCTTTGGGCTTTATGCGGATATTAATCTGAAAGATTAATATCCCCGAACGTTTTTTCCTTCCATATAATTAATAAAGGCTTTATTAACTACACGGTTGCCACCCGGGGTGGGGTAGTTGCCCGTAAAATACCAGTCGCCGGTATTGGTCGGACAGGCTTCATGAAGTGACTCGATGGTCTGATAGATCACTTCAACGGGTGTTTTAATATCAGGAGGCGTGATGAGCTCAGCTATTTTGTCAGAAATTTCCTGAGTTGTAAAAGGTTTATATACCTGCCGAACTACATTTTCCGTCTGCAGCTGTCCCATACGTTCCAGTTCTTTGCAGTGCTCATACATTTCGGTCAGGCACTTTTCTTTTTTACGTTCGTGCATGAGTGTTATAGCCGCGCGGAATGCGATAAAGTCGCCGAGTTTACTCATATCAATACCATAACAATCAGGATAGCGAATCTGGGGTGCAGATGACACGATGATGATCTTTTTAGGCTCGAGCCTCGCCAGCATACGAACTATACTTTCCCTGAGTGTTGTTCCGCGGACAATAGAATCATCAATTACTACAAGGGTATCCAGATTTTTTTGAACAGTACCATATGTAATATCATATACGTGCTGGACCATTTCATTCCGGCTTGCATCAGCTGTAATGAAAGTGCGCATTTTGACATCCTTGGTGGCAATCTTTTCAATCCGGATCTTACGGTTGATCATCTGAGATAGTTTCTCCTCAGTAAGATCATCGCCCCATGAAAGAATTCTTTCGATCATCACTTTCTTCAGGTAATCATCCAGCCCTTTCCACATTCCATAAAAAGCTACTTCAGCTGTATTTGGAATAAAAGAAAATATGCTGTTTTTAAGATCGTGGTTTACAGAATTCAGGATCTGTTCACTCAGATTGTATCCAAGCGCAATTCTTTCTCTGTATATTTTTTCGTCACTTCCTCTTGAGAAATAAATTCTTTCAAAACTACAGGCACGTCGTTCTTTAGCAGGGATGATTTGTTCTACTGAAAACCGGCCATCCGATTTTGCAATCAGCGCTGTTCCCGGCATTAATTCCAACACTTCATTTTCACCTACATTAAATACCGTGCGAATAGCAGACCGCTCAGACGCAGCGATGATCACTTCGTCGTTTACAAAATAATAAGCGGGGCGAATACCGTGAGCATCGCGGAAAACAAATCCGTCTCCGTTACCTACCAGGCCACCCACTGTAAATCCACCATCGAATAGAGGAAGTGCTTTTTTTAATACCTGTTTCAGGTTCAACTCGTCCGGAAACTCTTCATCGGCTTGAACTATAAAGTGATGTATTACCTCCATCATGGCTGCGAGATCACTTTGCTTCTGGAATTCTCCGGGTTCAATATTTATAAGAGCAAAAAGTTCATCGGTATTAACCAAATTGAAATTCCCTGCCAATGCCAGATTACGTGCAGGAATAGTGTCTCTTTTAATGAAGGGATGGCAGAATTCGACGTTGTTTTTACCCTGAGTTCCATATCTTAAATGACCGAGAAGCAGTTCTCCCATCACAGAAATATGACCCTTTAACAGGCCTGGATGTTTCATAATATCAGGCTGATATTTTTCCAGATCCCTTACTTCTTCATTGATTTTTGAAAAGATGTCGGCAATTGGCTGGTTATTGTTGCTTCGAATTCGATGGAGAAAAGGATGTCCGGGTTCTATATTCAACTTTACGGTGGCAACACCGGCACCATCCTGACCCCGGTTATGCTGTTTTTCCATGAGCAGGTACAGTTTATTTAAGCCGTACAATGCCGTACCATAGTGCTGGAGATAATAGGAGAAAGGTTTGCGAAGCCTGATGAATGCAAGTCCGCACTCATGTTTAATTTCGTCGCTCAATTTTTTCTTTTTTAGACGCCGGACTCAGGTTTCCGTCGCTCAATTTTCCTTTTCTGGGTTTAAAACTGCCCCCTGAGCGCCCTTGAACGAAAGTGAAGCGCAAAGGTAATCGAATTTGACGGAAAGAAGAAAAGAGGAGTTTCTACATTACGATAGGGCTGTTATTCATAAAATGAATCAAAGCAACCGCATTCTTAAGTTTGAGTTTCTTAAAAATATTATGGCGATGAACTTCAACAGTTTTTACGGAAATTTTCAATTTGAGTGAAATATCCCTTGACTGGCTGCCTTGTACAATAAGGTTAACGATATCCATTTCCCTTTCAGTTAATGAGTTGATGGCCGAAAGGGAGGTAGGATCTACATTGCTTTCTGCAATGAGTTCCCGGATCTCTTCACATAAATATTTATTTCCCTTCGAAACCTCAAGAATGGCATCAACCATTTCTTCCTTGGATGAATTTTTCGTAACATATCCACTCGCACCCTGTTGCAGCATCTTTTTTGCATAAGAGGGTTGTGAATGCATCGTAACTCCGATAACAAAAGTTTTCGGAGATACTTCTCTGATCTGACGGGTTGCTTCAATGCCCGAAAAAGGAATCATATTGATATCCATCAACACCACATTCGGGTGTTTATGTTTACTCATTTTTACTGCATCTTCTGAATTGGAACAGGAACCGATTACCTCGAAACGGGAATCGTTGTTCAGTATGTACGCCCAGGTTTCCCTTATTAGCTTATGATCATCTGCAATTATAATACTAATCATATCGGTGTTTTCATCAGGCCCTTAACCTTTTTTTGTGCTACTATTCAAATTACTTACTTGTAATATACAATAACAGAATGAAATCTTAAATATTGTATGAAAGTTTTCCGGCTACCACTATCCAATACTAGTTAGAAGTAGTAAACTGACGGGTTTGCCACTTTGAAAGATTAGGACAATTCCGATAATCTCCGTCAATCATAATATAATAAGTGGGTATTTTGGTTTGGAACCAGTTCTGAAGAACACTGTTTTTTTTCTGTTCCAGAGCCCGTTGTGCTATTTTATTGTAGTCGTCTTTGAGATTTTCGCGATGGGGTTCTGATTTGGAAAGAATATAAACCAGTCGAACTCCCTTTTTACCACGCTCATCGGTAAATGCCGATGGCTGTGAATATTGTCCTGCGCTTAGATTGGATTTTTTAAGAAGCAGAACCATTTCCTTATCCAAATCATCAATCTTCAAATAATTTGAACCATCCCGGGCCAATATAAAACCAGCAGTGAATT
>DATHPV010000535.1:0-3770 GCA_035483495.1 Puia sp. | reverse complement strand
GCTGGCCATGCTTAAAGTAAAACTCGTATACGGAGGCGGTCAAAAAGGTCTTATGGGAACACTGGCCGATTCCGTACTGGAACATGAAGGAAGAATTATGGGCATTATTCCGGAATTGCTGATTGAATGGGAAGCTCAGCATAAAGGACTTACCGAACTCGCGGTGGTTCCGGATATGCATACACGAAAAAAAATGATTTATGATCGTTGTGATGCAGTGATCGTGCTTCCGGGAGGTTTTGGAACGATGGATGAAATGTTTGAAATTCTTACCTGGAATCAGCTTAAAATTCACAACAAAAAAATATTTGTTTTGAATTCAGATGGTTTTTATGACCATCTTCAAAAACAAATTGCCAGTATGCAAAAAGAAGGGTTTCTTTATCTTGAAATGCCGGAATCGATTTATTTCTGTTCTACGCCTGTGGAAGTTTTTAATAAATTAAGCTAATAAAAGTGTGAGAGTGTGAGAATGTGAGAGTGTGAGAGTGTGGAGATCATCTTTAATGACATACTCTCACACTCTCACACTTGTCTTAAAACCCTACGCTATATCCAAAACCATAAACAGCCTGGTGATAATAGGGTGAATATATATTCTGAAGTACATCATACATAACACTGATTGTGATTGCACCATTCCCGCCGGTTGGAATGGCCGCTCCGCCACCCACCAGCAGAGATGGAACAAACTGACTTATTTTTAGTGTAGGCTGTTCTTGAT
The DNA here is from genome assembly GCA_035483495.1 of Puia sp. Taxonomy (GTDB): domain Bacteria; phylum Bacteroidota; class Bacteroidia; order Chitinophagales; family Chitinophagaceae; genus Puia. Next base: position 3,046 of record DATHPV010000535.1, on the reverse strand, counting down.
TAGGACCGATACCGTATTGAGAATACCACATATAATTTTCTTCAGGCTGAACCTGGATAAAAAACTGTTTCACAGGAAATATCCTTCCGAAAAGACTCATGCCAGCATAACTTTGTTTGTAGTTCCAATAACCGTCGTTATAACCGTAGTAGTTATAATTGATGCCAACGCCAGCCGCAAAAAGTTCCGAGAACCGATACCCGACCAGCGGCGAAACATTCACAATTGTATACGTCCCGAATGCAAGTCCGAGATTTCCACCAACAAATAATTTCGATTTGTCAAATCCCTTCGTTTCAGAATCCTGAGCTATTGAAACTTGCATTAAACCTATGCCGACAATCAGCAAACCAAATATTTTTTTCATAATCCTGGCTGGTATAATTTTTAATTTTTAAATGAAGGACAAAGTGACTGATGCTGATCGCCATTATATTCGGGATAATAACCCGGACGTATAATCGCAAATTCCCAGGCTCCATTACCATTATTGTACTGCTTGAGAGATGAAGTAGTCACGTCATATGAAAACATCATTCTGATATTTTTATAAACGAATCCAATCATCGGAATGATTGCGTCGCCAGGCCTGTCGTACAGACCGGCAATAACCTGCTGTTCACCATCCCCTGACAGATTATATGCAATGTTTAATCCGGCAACCAATTCACTTGCATCGGCCTGGATAGTGTAATAAGCCATCGGATTGATGATTACCTGATCGCTGGTTTTGAAACTGCCGTTTATGAAACCAATATAACGTGGAGCAATATGATCATTGTAACCTACCGGGTCTGAGGAGAAAAAAGACTCCTGGGGACTATTGATATGCTGTATTGAAAAACCGGCATTCAGGTAAGTTCTGGCATTTGGAAAATATGCATAATTCATCCCAACCTGCATATCGAAGTAATTAATATTCGGCTGGTCAATGGATACCATCGTAGGAACATTGGTATCAAAAAACTTCCCGTCAAATTGATCGGGGAATTTAAGGTTCGCTGTATTAATCCTTTTATTTACCCAGCCAGTATTAAAACCCAGGGATAACAAACTTGAATAGCCAATCATTTGATGATAGGCGACGGATGCATAAACCTGTGTGGTACTGAGACTGCTTGCTCCTGCCACATCATGTAGAATTGCACCTCCAAGTCCTAACCAACCCGATTGTATCCTGTTACGAAAAACCTGGGCATCGCCCCAAATACTCATTGTTCGGTAAGGCTCTGACATCACGGTTGACCACTGATTGCGGTAATTTGCGCCCAAACGGTAATCTGCATCTGGAATAAATCCGGTATTGGCCGGATTTGTTAGGAGAGGTTCATTGAACCATTGCGAAAAATGGAGATCCTGAGCTTCTAAAGTTAACCCGCAAATTACCTGGAACAGAATACACATTAAAACATTTCTAATCCGCGTCATCGGTACAGAGTTTCTGAAAAGGTCTTGTAAAGATACATTTTACCTAATTAACGTTATATCGCCGCTCTTGGTTGTTTTTGTGCCGTCCTCAAAAATCGCTTCGAGGGTATATGCATATACTCCCAGTGGTTGGGGAGTACCATTATAAGTCCCATCCCATCCTTGAGAAGGCGTATTTGATTGAAAAACTAACTGACCGAAGCGGTTATAGATTTTCCAGTTCATGGAGACGATTCCGAACCCCTTCACCATTATAATACTGTTCTCGCCAAATCTTCCGGGAGTAAATGCATTTGGAACGTCGAGTGCAGGATTTACCAGCGTCTCTATTTCCTGGCAAATGGTGTCGGTGCATTCATACTGGTTATAAGCAACCAGACAAACATTTGCTGATCCCGTAAATTGGTATTGATGAATGACAGTATCTGTAGTCTGCGTATTGAGTGAATCGTTGTCACCAAAAAACCAGGTATAGTGAGTTGCATTTAACGAATTGTTGTGAAAGACAGCGGGAGTATTGGGTACAGGAGGTTGGGGAGTCACATTAAAAAGAGCCGTCGGCTTGCCATGTACACTTATTGTGATTGCGGTATCGGATTTTATATTACAGGTGATACTGTCTATTGCTTCCAAATGGATTGTGTAAGTGCCGGTATCAGAATAAAGATGAGTGGGATTTGTCAAATTTGAAACGGGTGACAAATCTCCAAAATCCCAGGTAAATTGCTGACCTGCCAGCGAGGTGTTGTCGAAAACAGCATAATATGGCGCGCACCCATCGCTGATTACAAACTGGGCTTTTACAATTGGCGACACCCGCAGAGTATCCGCAAGGCTGTCCGGATAATTACAATAGCTTGTATCATTTAAAATTAGTCGGACAATATAAGCACCGGTATTAGCAAATGCATGATTTGTGCTGCCTATTGGATTAGGTGCAGGCTGGCGTGTGCCATCTCCAAAATCCCATGTAAAATCTCCTGGCAGAAAAGGTTTCGCGGGTGGAGATGTCGATGTATTGGTGAAGCTATAATTGAGGGAGGTGCAAACACCTATTTTACCGATGTCGAAACTTAACACAGCACGATCGGTCCTGACTCGGATATCGAGATAAGCGGTATCAGCTGTGTTACAACTATTTGAATCAATGGCAATTTCGCGCACGCGAAAATAACCGGTATTCGAATAGGTATGCCATACTTGAAAAACATTGACGGTGGTATCTGGTGTACCGTCTCCAAAACTCCATATATATGTTTTTCCGTTGTGAGCTGTATCTACAAAAAGAACCGGTAGCGGTACACATCCTGAACTGTCGTATTTGCCATTGATTAGTGAACGGGGGTCAGCGGCCACCCCGGCAAAATTAAACGCAATTTTTACGGCTGCAAGATTACACCCTTCACCTCCGGTTCCATTACGGGGCGACCAAACACCAGGTGATGTTGGAAAAGGCGTAACACTGTGACCCGCACAATTCGCACAAATTGCCTGGTAAATGGCACCATTGCGATCATATCTGCTGGTTCCGCCATCCACATGTTCACTTATACTCATGGGCCCGTCATTTTGCCCGAAGAATGTTCCGTATAAAAGGGCAGATGCGTTTTTTTGAATT
>DATHPV010000534.1:0-2655 GCA_035483495.1 Puia sp. | reverse complement strand
TATGGTTATCAGTTGTGGTTTATCTCCACGATCGTTCAGTTTTATCTTATTTTTCCGCTGATTGTAAGAGCCAGGCAGTGGCTGCCGGGTAAAAATTTTCTGCTGACCGGATTGCTCATTTCCGTTGCATGGGCTTTCGTTATTTTGTTATTGAATAAAGAAGGAGAAAGAAACTGGAATAGCTTTTTTCTGATGTACGTATGGGAATTTATGTTGGGAATGTATTGCGCGGAAATGTATTTGAAAAAGGGAATTGAATTCTGGAATATAAAACCTGGCTGGCTGATCTTTATCACCGTTGCAGGTCTGTTTTTATACAGTGCCCTGGCTATTCAATATGGACGCGTGGGCAGAACATTCAACGATATTCCGGCGCTGTTTGGTTATGCTTCGCTTTGCATTTTAATATATAGGCTACACATCGATCTGATCAACAGGTTTATACTTTTTACAGCAAAAATTTCCTTTTCTATATTTCTGATTCATTTTCTTGTTTTGAACCTGGTGCTGTCGGCTTCTGCTAAGATTGGGATCAATTCATTTTTGATCTCAGCTTGTTTGTCATTGATATTATGTTATCTGATATCGGTGCCCTTACAAAGGTTCTTCGACTATTTGACGGGTTCTCTATTGTTTAACTCCAAAATTCCGGCAAAAACAGTGGAGCCAGTTTCCGGTCGTTGATCATAAGGGTAAACATTTTATCCTTTCCGCAGTTTTATAAACTGTTTCATTTCAGCCAGAGAAAAGCTACTCAGATTGTGAGCTGCCGTGACTCCGCCCTTCTGTGCTGCCAGTACTCCATAATGTATATCATGATAACCAACTATAGAATGGGCATCAGGGTCAATAGAAATCAGCACGTTTTTCTGAATAGCATAATCGATCCACCGCCAGTCCATATCCAAACGGCGCGGATGGGCATTCAATTCAATTACCACTCCAAAATTTGCGCAGGCATCTATCAGAACAGTATGATCTACAGGATAACCTGCGCGACTCAACAACAGCCGTCCGGTAGGATGGCCGAGAATTCGGGTATAAGGATTCTGAACAGCCGTTAACAGCCGACTCATGGCTTTTTCAGAACTCATCTTGAGATTTGAATGAACAGAAGTAATTACCAGATCAAACGTGGAAAGTATCTGGTCACTGTAATCCAGTCTGCCATCGTTTAGAATATCACATTCTATACTCTTGAATATATGAAAAGGTGCCAGCTTTTTATTGAGTTCATCCACGTATAGATGTTGCTCACGAATCCTTTCTTCCGACAATCCATTTGCATAAAAAGCAGACTTGCTGTGATCACTTATAACCAGGTATTCGAATCCCTGCTCAATACAGGCTTTGGCCATTTCTTCTACGGTATTCAATCCGTCGCTCCAGTTGCTATGACTATGGATGATACCTTTTATATCTGAGAACCTGATGATATCTGGCAATGGCGAAAGCTTCGCTCTTTCAATCACACGCGGATCCTCCCGTAGTGGAGGAGGTATGATATGGATACCAGCCTGCTCAAATATCATTTCTTCCGAAACAGCAGTATCCGATGATTTAAAATCAGAAAGCCATTTTTCCAGGAATTCAGGACTACAACTTGTTTCAAATAAACGCTGATGAAATGAAGCAGCTGTTACGATCTCGAAACTAAGTTTGATTTGTTCACCGCCGGTTATCTGCAGCGTATTCTGAGACGTTGGTTCCGCGATATGGTTTTGTGAAGTAAAAAAGCGCGTTAAATCTTCAATGGATATATTCGTGATCCATTCCACCTGATCAATAATTTCCAGGTGGCGGCGAAAGCCTCCGGTTACAGAAATTAACTCTCCGGGAAACGCTTCCTTGAGTTTTTTATTTATAGAAAGAACATAACCTTCCACTTCAGCGAAGAGAAAACTTCCCTGACTGCGCAGATAAAACGAAATTGTTTCCCGAATATTATGTTGCGTCTTTTCTCCAAATCCTTTGTAAAGCATCAGCCTGTTTTCGTCACATGCATACATCAATTCACCGATAGATTCGATTTCCATCTCCTTCCAGACTGTTGAAATCTTTTTTGGGCCCAAACCCTTAATTCGGAGCATTTCGATGACTCCGGAAGGTGTTTTGCCGATTATTTCATGAAGTTGGGGTAACTCACCGGTGTCGAGAATTTCGATGATTTGTTTGCCAATACTTGGTCCGATGCCTTTAATTGATATGATTTTTTCCCGTGGAATCGAGCTCAGTTCTTCAGTTAACTTATCAATGCTGAATGATGCAGCAGCATACGATTTTATTTTGAATGGGTTCTCTCCATGAATATCCATCAGCTTGGAGAGCATGGAAAAACTTTCCGCAATCGCTTCATTGGAAACCGCCATGGGCTTGTATTTGAGAGGATGATTTTATAAAGTTACGAAAACAAAAAGTCCCCCGGAATATCCGGAGGACTTTACTATTTTCAGCTAACGAATGAAGAAAATTATTTCTTCTTTGCAGCTTTCTTAGCAGCCTTTTTCTTTGGAGCTGCTTTCTTTTTTGGAGCTGCTTTTTTCTTAGCGGCTTTTTTTGCTGTTGCCATTGTTTGTAGAATTTAAATGGTTAGTAAAATACTTTACATAGTAAAAATAGAAATTCTTTAGAATTATCCAAAAGTTTTTTTGAATA
>DATHPV010000533.1:0-3191 GCA_035483495.1 Puia sp. | reverse complement strand
TTAATAAAGCTGGCAGATTCAAATGATGTAAGTGAGTGGTGTAAAAAATCCAGAAATCTGATTCAACGTGATAAAAGTCTTCTTTTTAGCATTGACTACCTGCGTGAAATTATTAAGCCGGAGTTTACCGACGGAATTGTAGGAAAAATCGTTGTCGCATCTATAGGTTACAATAATGTCAGAAATGAATTTTGCCTTGTAGTAATGGACACAGCACACGTTTCACTTTTGATGGTTTTGCCTGTAGAAGTGACTCAATATTTAGATGCTCCGTATAGTACTAAAGGTTATGAAATCCCTTTACTCGATGATCGGATTATTAACTTCCATAGTAAAGAGTTCGTTTTTAGGGCCAGGAAGATTTCTGGCCATGACGCAGTGACTTTTTTGGGTAAAAAGCAAGCGTACTTCATTTGGGATGGGAAACCCTTATATTTTGATTATAATGACTAGTTCGATCCTAAGAGGAAATCAATTGATTAGTTTAGGTTATTTTTAAATAGTATTACCATTATATTGATTGTCAGTATTTTAATTTCAAATATTAAACATTTAAAATTCATCAAAGGCATCGACAAATGTCTTTTTTACATAGAGGTATTCGGGCAATTGATAATTTCCAAACCCAACGGTGTCTTTTTTACGTTTTAATTGGAGTACTACATCGCTGCTTTCAGTCTTCTCTTTCTTATTGAAATCATAATAATTACTAATAGTCAATCGCTTGTTCCTAGCAAATATCAATTCGACAAATTTTTCAAATTGTACGGGAAGATTAAAATCAAATAATCTTAATTGGCCCGACTCTGTCCTTCTAAATAACGTATACAGTACGATTAGTGCAAAGCCCAGCTCTTTTGAACTATTAAAGTCCGGCTTTTCCAGAATAAGCCTATTAATAAAATTTGTTATAAAGTGCTCTCCTACTTTCCTAGAAACAAAATGTCGAAGAACCAGTTCCACAAAATAATGACTGGAATTGGAAGATATCGTAACTGCAATCGCAAGTTCGTTGGGAAGTGACGAAAGCGTTTTTAAGTCGGGAATTACAGGAAGTTTAACAAGATGTTCTGCACATAAAAATTCCTGGATTGATTTGTGTGCGAATTCATACTCATGATATCCTCCTTCAAGAATCAAACCGGTGTGTCCTTCAATCTCTGCTATGACTTTCTCTTTTTCACCAGGGATTAAATCAAAATCGCCACAAATTCGATTGTAAATGGTTTTTAAATTACGATCGCTAAACGTTGTTTGTCCGTATTGTACTGTCAATTCATAGGAAAGTCTGCATAAAAACTCAAATTTCCTGTCTAGTTCGAAAGTTCCATATTGAGAAAGTCTTCTGATACCTCTTTGTTCATCCCATTCTTCCAGAAGGAGGTTGATAATTTTCCGGTATACTGTTTTCGGCTTGTCAGGGATTTTGCCACTTCTTTCATAGATAGCGCATAAATGTCCGATGGTAAGTGGTCTGATTGCGGTATCCAGAAACGGAGACTTTTTTAATTCAATTAAAAAATCTTTTACTTTATTTGCATCTTCAAGCCATCGGCCGGCAAACTCTTCAATTTGTCCTGGAGTTAACGGACAGATCTCTAAAACAGTAATATTTTCGAAACTGTAATTATAGTCACTGCTCCTGGAAGTCAAGACCAAACGACAAGAATTGCAACTCAATGACAACCTTTTGAAATCTTCGATTACTCTGTCTTTATTCTTCCTTTCAGCAATTTCATCAAATCCGTCAAGAATAACAATCGACTTCAAATCCTCCAGAATGGGTATTAATATTCGCTCTTTTGCCAATACCAAATCCTCTTCTTTGGCATCACTGTTTTTTGAATGAATTGTGAGACCCAAAATTTGAAAAAGACAATTTATTAAAGGATTCTTCTCGCCACTTTCATTTAATCGGGTATTTAAGTCCCTGAGTCGAATAAGAATAGGAACTTTGAATTCTTCAGGATAATATCCTGGGTCAGTTAACACCGATTGGCAAATGAATTTAGTTAGCGTTGTTTTACCTGCTCCAGGCTGTCCCAAAATAACGAAATGCTTATTCGTATGTTTAAATATCTTTTTAGAAGATATTTTTTGAATAACTTCTGACGGTTCCATTTTGGTTTTTACAGGCATCAAATAAACTTCCAGGTCAATAAAAATCTTAGAGGTGACTTTGGAATTAGGCAAATCCTTAAAAGAAACTTCTTCAGACCAGTTCACTATTTGTTTTAAATGATCAGAAATCGCCATCTCTAAGTCATGAGGCCCTGAGTTGATTTGAAATTTTTTCTCCTTTAAATATTTTGCTGAACCTGTGACTGCTTTGTCCAAAATCACTTCCAATAAAACTTCTGTAATCATTTTAAAAAGTTTTATTTTTTACATGTAAAAATTATATTTCAACTGCATTTCATCGTTCTCACCGAGATATTTCAATATCTCACCAACGTTACGAGCGCATTCAATGGTTATCGGAAACTTGCGATCAAACTGTGTATTGTTCCAATTCATTTTTGTCAGTGATAGAATCTCGTTACAGATAATGCTTGGCGATTCGTCACAAGCTGCTAGTTTTATTTCAAGAGGTGAGGGAATATATTTCCCTGGGTATGTTTCATAGTAAGGAACAGAACCTCTGGTATATAATATATGGCTTTCTTCAGCAATCCAAAAATGAGTTCCGCGCATAGGCGGATACGCGCCCTGTCGATATAATCGAATATCTGCAGGTTGTATTGTTATCAGGTCAATCTGATCGATATTTAGTTCACTGGCTGCCTGTCTGAATCCATAAATCTCGTCATCATTATAATTTGACGTTTTATGGATTACAAGTCGCTTAGGAAAAATCTTCACCGCCTCATAATATTCTTTCATCGACACTTTAAGCAGATTAAAAGCCTGATCAGCGGTTAGATGAGGGGCCCTATCATTCTTTTTTAATACCACTTCTTCACCCCTTAGAATAATTCCCTTACCAAGCTCATTAAATATTTGCGCGAGGCTCGTCTGTGTAGTTTCCTTATCTCTGCTTTTAAAAAAACTTATTCCTGCATAGCAAGTCGTTTCAGCCACGTTTTTTCTAATCATCGCCCATGGAGTTCCCGAAGCTTTATAATAGAGCGCAGTGAAAAAATTCCACGCAATCGTAGCTGCATCCTGCATGTCACCTGTAGGCTTAGAAA
>DATHPV010000532.1:0-2785 GCA_035483495.1 Puia sp. | reverse complement strand
GCGTAGTTGAATCTCCAAATCCACCACTCCGTTTATTATTGGGAAAAGCAGCGCTCCGTGGAGCCCGGACTAAACTGGAATTATTAAAAAAGGATATTGATGCCTGGGAGGATACAACCATTCACGCAGATTTTCCGGATGGCGAATGAGCAATTTTAATTACTGGTTCAAAAATTATTTAAATACAGCCACTCCGGCAATGGTGGCAAATAGTCCGAGTACAACGCTGCCTATCACATAGAGGATAAAGGAAAAGCTGATCCCCTGTTTCAATAGCAAAAGGCCATCATAGGAAAAAGTTGAGAAAGTTGTGTAACCGCCGCAAATGCCGGTAATAAGGAATAAGCGCCACTCAGGATTGAAACCAGTGTATTTGTTGGCAAGTGAATAAAATAGTCCAATCAGGAAGCAGCCCGAAATATTTACAATAAAAGTTCCCAGGGGAAAAACTACCGGAACATGTCTGCCGATAAAAAGTGATAATGCGTAACGAAAAATACTGCCGATTCCTCCGCCAATTCCAACAAACAAAAGAGAGCGCATTACATTCATCAATTTTTATTTAGATCAAACCTTCAAAAACACTTTTTTCAGGTATAAAAAATATAGGAAAGCCCATTTTACGGCTACATAACAGATGGCCATTACAACGGGTGCATAGAGGGTTGGAGTAAGTTGCCCCAGCCATTTAAAAAAACCATTTGTTGCGTATTCCCAATTAATGAAATGGCCTGATAAATAAATTAAAATGGAATTCATGCCAATTACCTTAAAAAAGAAGGCCCATTTTTTATATCCTTTTACATCTATGATATAATAAAATGCCGAAAAAAATAGTAAGCTGATTCCTCCCACGAGACAAACAAACGAACTTGTCCATAGATTTTTATTAATGGGGAAATCTAAATTCCATATCAGTGCGAGTATGATGAAACCAACTCCGGAAATGGCCATCCATGCAGATTTTCTTGCACCGCTGTGGGTGCCTTTTTTGATATATGTGCCCGTTAAAATACCAAGTAATCCGGTACTGATTGCAGGTATCGTAGACATGATTCCTTCCGGATCGTGAATTCCCAAATAAAGCTTTCCCGGCATGATTACACGGTCAACATAAGATGCAAAATTACCCTGCATGGTCAGATCTCCCGCAGGAAAACCCGGAGCAGAAGTGAATTTCAGTAATAGCCAATAGACAATTATAATTGCCCAGAACCAAATAATCTGCACTGTCCTTTTAGAGTAAATAAAAATAATATTGGCAAACATATATGCCATCCCGATTCTTCCAAGCACACTTCCGAAACGAATATCTGAAAACGGCCGCAAGTGCAATCCATTGTTATAAATTATGCCCAGAAGAACCAATATGATTCCTCTTTTTATTACCCGCGCCAAAACTTTTTCCTTCCCGTTACCTTTTTCAAGTTCTCTTCCTATGGAAAAAGGAGAAGATACGCCGGCCATAAAAAGAAATAACGGGAATATCAGATCGTACATGTGGAATCCATTCCAGGCAGGATGGGTAAGCTGGTTTGCGAACCCTTCCCAGAAAGGCGAGCCGGTTGCTCTTGCCAGTGTACCGACAATTTCTTCCGCACCCAGGATCCAGAACATGTCGAATCCTCTGAGTGCATCGAGTGAATACAACCGTTGCCCACCTATCGGGCCGAGAGGAGAGGCAGGGGACTGCTCATGACTTTTATGATAACTCATGTGGTAATTTAGGGAATGAATATACCCAAAATATAATTCTCACTGGCAATTATTGGTTCCCATTTCCGGATTGCGTAGAAAAAAACAAACGATGGCTATGTAAAATTTATATTCGTATTTATATTGTAAATACAGAATGATGAAAACGAAAATATCATTAAGCTTTCTGCTGGTTTTTCTTTTTTTACAAGCGAGTTCTCAACTTCGTCTTTCTGCCATATTTGGCGATCACATGATATTGCAAAGAGATAAGCCCGTTAAAATCTGGGGTGCTGCAGGTCCAGGTGAAACGATCGTTGTTTCTCTTGATAAAACGAAGAATTCAGCTACTGCGGATAAAAATGGGAATTGGATTATCACACTGCCCGCATTTCCTGCGGGAGGTCCCTATATTCTAACTATAAAATCGAAAAAAGAAACCAGGATCTTTTCTGACGTTTTGTTTGGTGAAGTCTGGATTTGTTCGGGACAGTCGAATATGCAATTCAGAGTAAGTCAGTCCATCAATGCAAAATATGAAATACATAGGGCAAATAATTCTTTCATCCGGCAGGTTGTAATTCCCAATAAATTAAGTTTTAAGCCTGAACAATTTGTGGATTCAACACAATGGATTCTTTCCAATCCTCAAACTACGGGAGAATTTACGGCCGTCGGATATTTTTTTGCGCGCCGGATATTTGAACAACTACATGTGCCCATAGGATTGATTTACGATAACTGGGGTGGTTCACAGGTGGAAAGCTGGATCAGTAGGGAAACTATGATGGGTTCCGCTGAATTAAAAGACTATGCGAAGCAAATGCCCGACAACTGGGATGAGTCAAATGGCCGGGCAGAAAAAAGAATTATCAATAAAATTGAAGGAAGGAATGGAGGAAAAATGCCGGAGACTGATGAAGCAGGTGTCTTGAAAACTGATTATGATTTTTCGGGATGGATGCCCTCGGCCGCACCAGGGAGCTGGGACTGGATCGGCCTTCCCGCTTACCGGGGCGAGGGTTATATGATGAGAGAAATAATGCTGGATTCTTTGCAGGCTTCCCAGCCATCTGTTTTGAGCCTGGGT
>DATHPV010000531.1:0-5121 GCA_035483495.1 Puia sp. | reverse complement strand
TAAAATGCGCAGAATATTAAATTGCTGCTGGGTAATATCAAAAGGTTCAAAAAGCCTTGTCACCTTTTCATTCATCCAGTTAAATGTATAAATCAGGTTAATGGTCGCCTTCTGATATTCCGAACGAAATACCTGTTGATTAATATCTTTTTCTAGAGCCATAAAATGATTTAAAAACTAAAATCCCCCTCACATTCCCATACCCCCATACTCCCATACTTTCCTCAATCGCCCCATACCTTCACACCTTCACTGCAGTTTGCACAAATTTCTATCTCTGATCTGCCCTTCAAAATCTTCCTGCGAAAATCGATGTATTCCGGCTCTTTCCAGATTTCTCTGAATGATTTATTTTTCAAATCACCCATCCGGTGTTTTGCATCTTTGTCAAAGCAACAGGGAACTACGATGCCGTCCCAGGTAATTACCGGCGAATGCCACAGACGCCAACAATGATTTTGCAGGGTGTTTTTTGACTCATAACTGCCGTCCGGCTTTTTTCTATACCTCGTCAAAGAACTGTGTTCCGGGATCAGCTTGTTCGGGTCCTTGTTGTAGTTATAGATTTGCGCAGTTTTATATCGGATACCATCCACTCCTGTTTTCTCTACCAGTTTTTTCGCGTCCTGAATCTGGTGTTCATTTGGTCTTACCACCAGAAATTGAAAAAACACATAAGGAGTTTTACTGTTCAGTTTCTTTTTCCATTTTACAATATTGTCTGCACCCGCTATTACTTTTTCAAGATCGCCTCCGATACGATACTGACTATATACATCCTGAGTGGTTCCATCGAGTGAAATAATTAAACGGTCGAGTCCACTCTCTACGGTCAACCGTGCATTTTCGTCGTTGAGATAATGGGCATTCGTCGATGTGGCCGTATAAATTCTTTTTGAATGGGCGTATTTAACCATTTCTAAGAAATCCGGATTCAGATAAGGTTCACCCTGAAAATAAAATGTGAGGTAGAGCAATTCGGGAGCCATCTGATCGATCATTTTCTCAAAAAACTTTTTTTCAAGCATACCTCTTGGGCGTGTGAATGATCGGAGGCCGCTGGGACATTCAGGGCATCGCAGATTGCAACTTGTAGTAGGTTCAAATGAAATGGAGACGGGTACTCCCCATTGGATGGGTTTGCGCGTCCACTTGCTCAAATAAAAACTTGATAATACAAGGATTCCATTCCAAACGCGACGAACGCTCAGCTTGGACATCAGGTTGATTGTATCCTTCCCGTTGAATTTTGACATTTCCTTCGTAAAATTAGTTTTAAATACTTAAAGCGGGAAGCCTGAATCGGTTTTTCGTTTGTGGGCTGGTTATATTTGCAGACGTTTATTAATTGTAATGGTTAAAAAGAAGAGCAAGACCTGGAAGATCATCCGTTTTATATTCGGTACCGCCATTATCATCATGCTGATTGTGATTTTTGTTCAGTGGATTCTCGATAAAAGAACAACTTTCGTTGAATACAGTGCGTTCGGTATCAAGATGCCTACAAATTATTCGGTGCATGGTATAGATGTTTCCAAATATCAGGAAGTGGTTGACTGGCAATCCGTGAAAAATATGCAGGTGCAGGATATTCATATCAGCTTCGTATTTGTGAAAGCCACGGAAGGATTGGGAAATGAAGACCAGATGTTCAGCAGGAACTGGAAAAAAATCAAGGAGGTAGGTTTGGTTCGCGGAGCCTACCACTATTTTCTGGCTACGAAAAGTGGCAAGGCACAGGCAGAAAATTTTATCAATTCAGTTACTCTTCTGCCCGGTGATCTGCCGCCTGTGCTTGATATAGAACAGACCTACGGAGTTCCTGCTGAAAAATTAAGACAAAGAGTAAAAGAATGGTTGCAGACAATACAGACATATTATGGTACTGCGCCCATTATTTACACCAACGTTGACTTTTATGAAAAATATCTCAAGGATGATTTTGACGGCTACCCGCTCTGGGCCGCACATTATTTACAACCCTCTCAACCCAGAATTTACAGAAACTGGAGTTTCTGGCAACATAATGAACGCGGTCGTGTGAATGGCTGTTATTCCATCGTTGATTTTGATGTTTTCAACGGCGATTCCCTGGAGTTTCAAAAACTTCTTTTAAACTGATAAATATCTAAGATGAAAAAAGTTTATTGTGTCGGGACCTGTGGGACTTGTGAACGGATCATTAAGGATGCAGATCTTCTTAAAAAAGGATATATATCTCAAAACATCAAAGAGGAGAAAATTACGCCGGCACAATTGGATGAAATGAAGAATCTAATGGGGAGTTATGAAGCGCTTTTTAGCAGAAGAGCCCTTAAATACAAATCGATGGGGCTTAAGGACAAAAAACTTACTGAAAAAGACTATCGTGATTTAATTCTACAGGAATATACTTTCCTGAAAAGACCTGTCGTAATTTCAGGAAAGAAAATCTTTTCAGGAAGTGAAAAGAAAACAGTTAGTGAAGTGCTCAGGTTAAAATAAAGAAATTTACAGAGGCCTTATACGGACCTTATAGGGACATTATAGAGACTATTACCCTCTTTGACAAGGGCATGCAACCTGCCGGCCACCTGCAGGACAGTAGTTAATCAGCCTTGATTATTCTGAGTTTTGCGTAATTCAGCATGATCTTTTTCTCACCACCTAACTTGAAGTTAACTGTTGCTATAGGATTATGTGCCGATCCTTCCATCCTTACCACTTCACCGAACCCGAATTTTTGATGCTCCACCTTATCACCGGCCATGAGATTACTTGTATCGCTTGGTGTAAAGTCAACCGAAGGAATATGAATCGGCGCAGGCGATTTTGCATTGGCAGAAATATAGGTCGGTCTGGAAGATTCACGGCTTTTCGTGGAGGATTCATCCCCGCCACCATAACCTCTGTTCAGCCGGTCATATGCAGGCCTGGCGCCCCACGAGGATCCAATCTGATTCTTCACACCCCCACCAGCGTAACTACGGTCCAGCTGGTGATCCGGAATTTCTTCTATAAAACGACTGGGATCATTTTGTATGACGCTTCCAAATCTGTACCGTGAATTGGCATAAGTAATCCAGAGTTTGTGTTTCGCTCTCGTGATCACCACATAAAAAAGACGTCTTTCTTCTTCCAATTCTTCTCTTGTATTGATCGACATGGCGTTCGGGAAAAGGGACTCTTCCAAACCAGCAGCAAATACGCAACTGAATTCCAGTCCCTTCGCCGCGTGAATCGTCATTAGTTTTACCGTATCAGCTTCGGGGTCTTTCTGATCAGTATCAGTAAGTAATGTAATCTGTTGCAGATAGCCCGAAAGACTCGCCTGTCCTTTTTGAGTTTCCTGTGTATCGATATTGTCGATCAGAATTCCATCTTCATCAATAATACTCCGGTTTTGCTGATCATCCACCCATTCCTTTATACTGTTCAGCAGCTCCTGGATATTTTCATAACGGGCAAGACCCTCCGTAGTTTTATCGTTAAATAATTCTTTTACAATATTTGTTTGCTTACCAACATGCGTAGCGACTTCATATGCATTTTTGGTGTTGAGCATGCTCGCGAAACTCTTGATCATCTGAACAAATTGTTCAATCGATTCGAGCGTGCCTGCTTTATAGCCCATGGAAGATGCATTGTTAAGAACATCCCACATGGAAATATTTTTTTCATTCGCCATGAGAACGGCCTTGTCGAGAGAGCTTTTACCAATACCTCTTGCAGGAAAGTTGATGATTCTTTTTAAACTTTCTTCATCATTGTGGTTTACTATTACACGCAGATAGGAAATAAAATCCTTTATTTCCTTGCGTTGATAAAAACTGATGCCACCATAAATAGTATATGGGATTGCCATTCTGCGAAGACTTTCTTCAAAAGCACGGCTTTGGGAGTTGGTACGGTATAAGATTGCGAAATCACGGTTATTAAAATGATTTCTCAGCTTTTGTTCCTGGATGGTATCGGCAACAAATTTACCCTCATCGTTGACGGTCATTGTTCGAACAAGGCGGATCTTTTCCCCTTCAATATTTTCAGTCCACAGATTTTTAGGTATCTGTCCCTTATTGTGTTTGATTACTTCATTGGCGGCATTAATGATGCTTTGTGTACTGCGATAATTCTGTTCCAGCTTTACCACTTTGACATCGTCATAATCTTTCTGGAATTGGAGGATATTTTCGATGGTGGCGCCGCGAAAGCTGTAGATGCTCTGGGCGTCGTCGCCGACGACGCAGACATTCTCATGTACGGCGCCCAACAGCTTGATGATCTCGTATTGTGCGGGGTTGGTGTCCTGGTACTCGTCGATCAGGATATATTTGAATTTATGCTGGAATTTATGGAGGCTTTCGGGGAACCTGGTCAGCAATTCATACATTTTGATCAGCAGGTCGTCGAAATCCATTGCGCCGTTTTTGAAGCAGCGTTTGGTATATGCGTCATAGATCTGGGCGATAGCCGGGCGGTTGCTGCGCAGGTCCTCCTGTTGGATGGCGTAGTCGTTGGCGTATTCCGCCGGACCGACGAGGGCATTCTTGGCCGAGGAGATGCGATTGTATACGGTATTGGGTTTGTAGTGTTTGTCGTCGAGGTTCAATTCATTGATAACGGTCTTCACGACGCTCTTGGCGTCGTCCGTATCGTAGATCGTAAAGTTCCGTTCGTATCCGAGGTGGTGGGCTTCGCCGCGCAGGATACGGGCAAAAACGCTATGAAAGGTGCCGATATACAGATTGCGGGCTTCGTTATTCCCCAGGATCTTCTCGACCCGTTCCTTCATCTCTTTTGCCGCCTTATTGGTAAATGTAAGGGCCAGGATATTGAACGCGCTGACTCCCTGCGATAACAGGTGGGCAATGCGGGTGGTCAAAACCTTCGTTTTTCCGCTGCCGGCGCCGGCAACGATCATGATCGGGCCATCCCTGTGCAAAACCGCCTCCCGCTGAGGGGCATTCAACTCGCTTAGATAATCATGCATGCTGCGAAGGTAGTCAAATCTGCATCAATTTTAACGTTGAAAGGCGTGTTCGAATGGGAGAAGTTTTTTAGATTTACGGGTCTATGCTACCCGAGGCGCTCCCTTATCATCTGAAGGTTCGCGAATATTTCCGCGGCCATGCTTCCACCTGG
>DATHPV010000530.1:0-3872 GCA_035483495.1 Puia sp. | reverse complement strand
ATATTGTGAAACTTCCAGCAATGGCCGCGAAGCGCTTTTAAAAATAGAATCTGCAAGAGCTACAGGTGCGCCTTTTGATCTCATCATTACGGATCATCACATGCCAGGGATGGATGGTATTAATCTTGCCAAGGAGATTCAGAAATCGATGCCGGGAATTAAGCAGCCTTTTATACTCATGCTTTCATCAATTGAAAAAAATCTTTACCAGCATGAGGCAGATAAAAATGGTATTGATAAGTTTATTTCCAAACCAGTAAAACTGCACGAACTGAACAGCACACTGCTTTCGCTCTTCGAGAAAAATATGCAAAACGATGCGCTGCATCCGTCATTCGGATCCGTTGAAAAGATTACGCAGGCGGCGAGTATCATGGTAGTTGATGATGATCCAATTAATATGATGCTGATTTCTGAAGTTCTGAAAAGAATGGGATTTGATATTATCCAGATGCAGAACGGAAAAGAAGTAATTGAATCCCTTCCGCACTATGACCCTGTACTTATTTTCATGGACGTAAATATGCCGGAGATGAATGGATATACAACAACGCGTATTATACGGAAGATGCAGACTTCGCAATCGAAAATTCCCATTATCGCACTTACGGCAGACGCGATGAAGGGTGATAAGGAACGCTGCCTTGATG
Organism: Puia sp.; assembly: GCA_035483495.1. Taxonomy (GTDB): domain Bacteria; phylum Bacteroidota; class Bacteroidia; order Chitinophagales; family Chitinophagaceae; genus Puia. Next base: position 3,222 of record DATHPV010000530.1, on the reverse strand, counting down.
CAGGAATGAATAATTATATATCCAAACCATTTAAACTAGAAGATATTGAAGCCGTTTTGAAAGAGTATGTGTTGATGGTATGACGGATGATCCCGCACGTGCGGGAACCGATGACCGATATTCTATGCGGCGCAAATTATAAAAAGTTTTAGGCTTTGGGCTTTAGGCTTTATTGTACTGCTGCAGTTGAACCGTAAAGCTTGCGCTCACCTTCATAAACACTTAACCTGACTTTCCAGATACTTGATTCCTTCTCAAGACTGAGATCTATTTTCAGGTTTCTCATTTCATCTACAATAGGAAGTAATTCGAAGGTTATCGAATTGAGATTATGAAGTTCTGTAGGAGTGCGGTATTGCGCGTTCAGAATAAAAGGTTTTTGTCCTTCAATTTTGATGATCGTATTTTCTATCTGGTCGTATACCTCTTTAAACTTCGCACGCGCCTGCATAAAATTCGTAGAGTTGAATGTCGTGCAATTCCAATTATAAAAATCATTATTTGCTGCCGTGTACTTCCAGATACTGCAATAGCTGGCACCTGGAACAGAAATGGTTGATTTATATTCTACTGTCTGAGCGTGCTGGGCGATCATGTCTCCCTTTATATTATGAAAGCGATTAGGATAATCACGAATTACTTTTTCGAGCGCCACATTGGTCTTATTGGAGAAAACATCATCCTGAGCAATCAGCCAGGCACTGTTTATAAGGAAAGCAAGGGTTAAAAGTGTGCTTCTCATAGCAATGGATTTGAGAACCAAATTAGTATAAAAAAAGGGGAGATGCAATAGTGAAAATACTGTCATATGAAGCCGAAAGCCTAACGCTTAAAGCCTAAAACTGAGTCAGTTATATGACTAAAGACAGTTTAAACGAATTTTGTCATTTCTTCCTAATATAAACAGGGATCTAAAAAGAAGTTTTAGGCTTTCGGCTTTAAGCTTTGGGCTAACTAAAGAGGTATTCAACATCTTCACGGGAAAGACTCTTCACAAATCCATCATCGTCGGCGATCAGGTCTTTAGCCAGAAGTCGCTTGCGATCTTGTAAAAGCAGAATTTTGTCTTCAATACTGTCTTTACAGATCATGCGGTAGGCGAATATGTTTTTAGTTTGACCGATACGATGGGTACGGTCGATGGCTTGCTGCTCAACAGCCGGATTCCACCATGGATCCACGATATAAACATAGTCGGCGGCTGTCAGATTGAGACCAACACCACCCGCTTTGAGAGAGATCAGGAAAACCCGGCAACTATCATTATCCTGGAATTCCCGAATTGCTTTTTCACGATCAGTAGCGGTAGTACTACCGTCAAAATAAGCATATGGAATTTCGAGTTCGGTCAATTTATGCTTTATCAGTGCCAGCATACCCAGAAACTGCGAGAAGATTAAAGCTTTGTGATTTCCAATATTCTCCGATATTTCACGTGCCAGTTCATCGAGTTTAATGGAATGGTTGGGATATCTTTCTGTTTCATTCAGAATAGCCGGCGAATCGCAGATCTGACGGAGTTTCATCAGACCCTGTAATATAGTAAGCTGTGATTTTTGAATACCCTGGCTTTCGATGGTACCCAAAATCTTATCACGGTAATCATTTCTGTAGGCATCATAAACTTTTCTCTGTTCTTCTTCCATTTCACAGAACAGAATCGTTTCTGTTTTTTCGGGCAGGTCTCTTGCAACCTGTTCTTTCGTCCTCCGAAGAATAAAAGGGAATAGTAGTTTACGTAAATGATCCTTCCTGTCTGGATCGCCAAATTTATCTATGGGAATTGCAAATTCCTGCCTGAAAAATTCAATACTCCCCAGCATTCCCGGGTTCAGGAAGTTCATTTGGGCAAATATGTCGAAGGTATTATTCTGAAGCGGAGTACCGCTCATGCATAAACGATGTTTTGCACGTAACAGACAGGCTGCTTTGGTCACTTTACTTGCAGGATTTTTTATAGCCTGCGACTCGTCCAGCACAACATAATCCAACGGAATGTCCATGAGTAGTTTTATATCACTCCTCAGTGTACCATACGTGGTAATGATGACTTCATAATTATTAAGAGCTTCTTTATTTCTCAGTCGCTCACCACCATGATGAATACGGTATGTAAGATCAGGTGCAAATTTCCTGATTTCATTTTCCCAGTTAAATATCAGTGTAGTCGGGCACACTACCAGGGCCCGGAGATTTCCATATTCCTGTTTGTAATGGTGCAAAAATGAAAGCGCCTGTATGGTTTTACCCAAACCCATGTCATCGGCAAGTATACCTCCCCAATTTACTTCGTGCAGGTAGTTTAACCAGTGAAATCCATGGACCTGATAGGGGCGAAGAATATTCTTAAGATGTTCCGGCGGATCAATTTCCTTAATCTTTTTAAATTCCTTTAGCTGCTCATATTTTTTTTCAAGATGAATAATGAGTTCTTCCTCATTCCTGTTCTCATACAATTCATCAATCACACTCAGGTGATAACGAGATAAGCGCAGCTCATTACTTTTACCTTCGCCGACCCGGAATAACAAAGAATATCTTTTTACCCATTCGTCTGGTAAAACACCCAGTGTTCCATCATTCAGAGGAACAAATTGTTGTTTGTTAGCCAGGGCTTTTTTTACGTCGGCTATGGTTACTTTCTGATCGCCGAAAATAATATCTACTCTTGCATCGAACCAATCCGTGCTACTGCTGATGTGGATTTTGGTTTGGGGACGGGAAGTATTAAAACGGAAATTTTTTAAAGCATCAAAACCCTGAACGGTTACTTTCATTTCCTGCATGGCGTCCATGAAAAGGAAAAACCAGTTATTCTTTAAAACATCGTTGCCCTTTAAAGCCAGTCCCGAAGAGCCCTGTGGCTGTATGAATTGGGAATGCAGAGATTGCAGTTGGGTGATGAAAGCTGCTTCCTTCTCTTTATTCCGTTGGATGAGTAATACTTTGTCTCCGTCTGGTACCACGAGCTGGTCTTTGCCAATGGATGTCGTTTCAAATCCTTTATATGAAAAAACTGGTTGAAATAATAAGTAGTCGCCTTTTTCCTGCAGTAGAATTTTTCTTTCCGGGTCTCCACTTTTTATTTCCCTGATGAGTTCGTTTTCAAATTCTACGTGATATTCTTTCTGAAGTGGTATCACAAAACTACGCAGTTGCTCTGGCCAATCGGCTTTGGAGATGACAAGTTTGCCCTCGTTGAATTTGGATATAACGGCTATA
>DATHPV010000529.1:0-13578 GCA_035483495.1 Puia sp. | reverse complement strand
TGGCGAGGAACGTTCAGTAAACTGGTTTCATATCGCCAGGGAGTTTACCGAAAAATGGCATCATCAACAGCAGATCAGGGAGGCAGTAGGCAAACCGGGTATCATGACAAAGGAATTTTTTTATCCTGTGATGGATACATTCATGCGTGGCCTGCCACACAGGTATCGGGATGTGCAGGCCGCAGATAACACGGCTGTCAAAATCGTTATCAAGACAGAAATCGGTGGTCAGTGGTTTCTGATCCGAAACAATAATGAATGGCTGTTAACAACCGCCAAAGTTGAACAGGACAATGCAAGCATTACATTGGAACCTGATATAGCATGGAAACTGTTTACCAAAGGAATAAAACCGGAAATAGCTAAAGCAACTTCCGTAATAACCGGTAACGAACAATTGATCGAACCAGCATTGAAACTGATCGCCGTAATGGCCTAGGCACTAACCTAAAGTATAGTACTATCTTTTGTATAGCAAATTGGCTGTAGTTTTGCATAACACAATCAAAAATTAGTTTTATGGCAACTACAAAATGGACGCTCGATCCAACACATAGTGAACTGGGGTTCAAAATCAAACATCTGATGATCACCAATGTATCCGGATTCTTCAATCAGTTTCAGATAGAGGGGGTAACGAAGGATGATGACTTTACTACAGCAAAGATTAAGCTGACGGCGGACATGGATTCAATTTATACCAACAACGAACAGCGTGATGCGCATTTGAGAAATGCAGATTTCTTCGAGACGGACAAGCATCCGAAGATGACTTTCGAATCTACGTCTGTAGAAAAGGTAGATAGTGAAAACTTCCATTTAACAGGAAATCTCACCATTAAAGAAGTCAGTCTCCCCGTTATACTGAACGTTGAATTCGGTGGAATCACCAATGATCCATGGGGTAATGAAAGGGCCGGCTTCACCGTAAGTGGAAAAATTAAAAGAAGCGATTGGGGTATTAAGTTCGGACTGCTGGACGGTGGATCTGCTATGCTCGCTGACGAAGTAAAAATTCACAGTGAAGTGCAACTGGTAAAGCAGAAAGCGGCTGTTGCAGTATAAAATCTTAAAACTTAAAACCAACGCTCAGAGTTATCTGGCGTTGATTTTATTTTAGACGCAGTAATTACACCTCGGTTGAAAAAGCTGATTTCTTTTTTCTTCTTAATACCCAGGCGCTGATGAGTGAAACGAGAATCCCCACCGGCAGAATTTCAAGATAGGTCATCAAAATTACAAAGACGGGGTTTTTGTACATCTCCCGGAAGTTTGCCATAGCAACCGTTTGTTTTGCGATTTCTGCGTCACTGGCACCCGATGCCTTCAGTTCGCTCAACACATGAGCACTGTATTTTTCTGCAAAGTCGTGGATAAAGAAAAAATTATCGATCTGCCAAACGATCACATAAATGGTGGAGGCGATCAGCGTAATATATAGTCCTACACGAAAAGCTTTTCCAAAAGAAATTTCCCCCCCATCGTATTTGTCCCTGATAATTTTGGTACCAACAAAAATAAATGAGAACGCCAGGATCATCAGCGTGTAGCCGTAGAACATCCCGTGTTTGAGATCAATGTCTCCTGCCTTGCCAAGGATCATCAGGCCTATATATAAGGAAGTGCTGATCAGTCCGGCAATTACACCACAAATAATTACAGTCTTCTTCATATGTTTAATTTTTTAGAATGATGATTGTAAAATTCAGGTGCCAGAACGATTTCGCCCTCATACTTTTGAGTGATTTTTATCTTTCCTGTATATTTTCACACAAAAGAATGAGCCTTCAGGCAAGAATACCAAGCCTTTTCCCTTTTTCAACGGCCTGGGTTCTTCGTTTCACTTCTAATTTTTCGAATAAGTTTGAAGAATGGGTCTTGATCGTATTCAGGGATACGAATAAACGTTCGGCGATTTCCTGGTTGCTGAGTCCTTCGGACATCAATGCCAATACTTCCCATTCACGTTTACTGATGCCGATTTTTGATAATGTTTTTTCCTGAGGGATTATACTTTCAGTTGGTTTAGTAATGTAGATTTCTTTTTCGACGACAACGGTGCGCGTTTTTGGTTTAGCAAGCTTTATTGCAAGCCAGATACCCAGACCTGTAAAAATGAGAGCGATAGCGCCGATATATACTTCAAAAGCATGATTCACGATCAGGAAGCGAAACTCAAGCCACTTTAGCAATAACAAAATCGCGGCGAGTAACACACCATAGAAGACGATCAGTTTGTTCTTTGAAAAGTTCTTGCCCATGCTCGGTGACTGCTATTTTCAGAAAAGATAGATAAAAATCCAAAAAGGCGAACTACAGGCCACCCGTCGCCGGCTCCCTATAACTTTTGTCATATAGAAATGGTGCTTTCACTACAGTAGCTTTGAAGCAATACTTTTATTATGTCCCCAAACCTTATCCTCAATCGCTGCTTCCTGTTATTATTAAGCGTTCTGATATTTGTGAGCTGTATAAAAAATCCCCTTACCAGCGGAACCACGCCTCCAGGCGGAGATGACGATACACCGGAAATAACTTCGACCGGCACGCCTAATGGCAATCCGGTAACCAAAACAATTGGGTCTTCAGGCGGATCGGTTGTATCCGATGATGGAAAATTTACCATTATCATTCCTGCAGGCGCACTGAAAGACAATCTGGATATCACGATTCAGCCGATTACCAATGAAGCGCCAGGCGGAATAGGAGGCGGTTATGAATTGCTGCCCAGTGGAACGAAGTTCAGCACGCCTGTTACTCTTTCTTATCACTATTCTGCGGACGATATCAATGGAAGCAGTCCCTATTTTACTTATATCGCTACACAGGATAGTACAGGTCAATGGACAGAGGACGTATTAAACCGCGACCTCGATACCGTTGCCAATACTGTAAGCATCACCACCCCGCATTTCAGCAGTTATGTACTTGCCTCGAGTGTGCATTTTGAATTTAGCAAGACTCAGTTCAAGGAGGGTGAAACTGGTTCTATTCAGGTAATGCAAACCCTGACAAAAAAAGATATGACAGTTATCGAGGATGAAGATGGAACCCTGTTACCCGCCCTCCCAATACATAAAAAGCAACAGGTTCCCGATGCACAGGTTGGTCATTGGAGTCTCGACGATATGGGCCCTACTACTGCCGAAGTCGGCACTATCAGTGGAACAGGAGCTAATGTTACTTATCTGGCACCAGACAATATAGATAAAAATCAACAGGTTAAAGTTTCGGCAGAAGTGACCGGTACTTTTGTAGCTTATATTAAAAAGAAGAAAATCACTTTTGATAAACTCATCTTGGTTGGTTCCGTAGACCTGGTGCTGGATAAAATGTCGTTCAGTGTTAAAATTGAATATCTGTTGGCGGGAACAAATACCTGCTTCATTGACAATTTTACGGATGGGGCAACGCTGGAGGTAGATATTGACAAGGGTGTTGTAACCGTTCCTCCGGAAAAAATTCAAAATCAAAACGGTTCCGCCACCCCCAACGCAGGCCCTGATGATTCGGGAACTGGTGACTATTGCACTTTTAAACAGGGCGATGTTGGTTTGGTGAATATAATAAGTGGAGCGGGTACCCCTGTTGCAACCAATGGATCAGGGCCGGGCGCCAGAGACTATACGAATATCAACCTCACTCAGTCAGGAACTGCTTTGCCAACATGGACAGTGGTCGAGGCAGGAGGTGCAACCAGTACGGAAGGCGGTGTTGCCCTCCCAGGTTTCCCTCCTGTATTCAGAGTTGTGATTTGGGACTCTGTACAGGTGACGACGATCAGTTCTCCGACGGCGGGTACCCAGGGTCATGCAGCATCCGCAAAAATTACGGTGACGCCAATACATTGAACCGAAAGATCCGTTACGCGTTCAGCATTAAGCTTTCCGCCTAAATCGGCTTCATCTCATTAATTGCACGGGCGAGCTGATTTTCTATATCTCTCTAGTCGTTGCAGGTTTTCCTGGAGTCTGGTATGATGGCATATTCAAACGTCTTTTTTCCAGGAATGTAAAAACGCACGTCAACTGTATCGGAATCGCGCAGCCTGGCAAGGGCGAAATCACTTAATTCACTAATTATCAAATCTCTAAGAGGCTGGCATTAAATTAGTGAAAAAGTCGCTTGATATAAGGAGTCCCCATTCTGTTCTTAAATCAACTGCTATGTTTAAAACTTATTTCAAAACTACTATCCGGAATGTCTGGAAAAACAAAGGTTACAGCTTCTTAAATATTTTTGGTTTAGCTATTGGTATCGCATGCGCAGGTTTAATTTTTTTATGGGTGGAAGATGAATTGAACTGGGATCAATTCAACACAAAAAAAGACAACCTGTATCGTATAAAAGAAAACCAGAAATATGATGCCTACGTTGCCACGTTTGGCTCAACACCTGCACCGATGGCTCCTGCAATGAAACAGGAAATTCCGGGGGTTGCAAACACCTGCCGCATTACTGCATGGAACACAAAGCTTGTAACGATTGGCAATAAATCAATGTATGCGTTTCCTAATTACGCAGATGCATCTTTGTTCAGCATGTTCACATTCCCGTTTGTTCAGGGTAATGCGGGAACTGCTTTTACACAATTAAATTCAATGGTTGTTACACAATCAACTGCAAAGAAGTTTTTTGGCGATGTGAAGAATGTAATCGGTAAAACGGTGCGTGTTGACAATAAACAGGATTATGTAATAACCGGTGTAATAAAAGATATTCCAAAAAACTCAACAGTGCAGTTTGAATGGGTTGCACCTTTTCAGATCTGGTGGAATGAAAATAAGAGTTGGGCACAAAGCTGGGGCAGCAACGATCTTGATACTTATGTCGAATTAAAGCCTGGTGTTACTGCTGCTTCAGTCAATAAAATTCTCTACGATTTTATACAAAAACGCGAACCAAAATCCAATGCAAGACCTTTTATATGGACTGCACATGACTGGCATTTGCGCGATGAATTTGATAACGGAGTTGAAACCGGTGGCGGACAAATTGAATACGTACGTCTCTTTTCCATCATCGCATGGATTATTTTGTTAATTGGATGTATCAACTTTATGAATCTGGCAACTGCACGCAGTGAAAAACGTGCAAGAGAAGTGGGCGTAAGAAAAGTATTAGGCGCAGCCAAACAAAACCTAATCTTTCAATTTATTGGTGAATCAATTTTGATGGCGGTATTGTCTGCCATACTTGCTGTAATTATAATATTGCTTGTATTACCCGCATTTAATTTATTGGCTCAAAAAGACCTTGTATTAGGGTTGGCCAAACCGCTTCACTTTTCAGCGTTAATTACAATCACTTTAATCTGCGGTCTGATTGCCGGCAGTTATCCGTCATTATATTTATCCTCATTCAATCCTGTATTTGTTTTAAAGGGATTAAAATTAAAAGACAGCAGTGCATCGCTGGTAAGAAAGGGTTTGGTGATAGTACAGTTCAGTGTTTCCATCATTCTGATTATAAGTACGATTGTTATTTATCAACAGATACAACATATAAAAAACAGGAGTCTTGGCTTCAATAAAAACAATCTGCTCGAGATAAATACAAATGATGAATTCAATAAAAATTATGAATTGATAAAACAGGATCTTTTAGGTGCCGGCGTTGTTCAAAACCTTGCACTCTCTGATTATTCAGTTTTATATGGAGGTAATAATACAGACGGATTGATATGGGACGGAAAACCCGCAAACAGCAAGGTACTTGTATCCAATCGAAGTGTATCGCCAGGCTTTATGAATGCATACGGTCTGAAACTTCTTGCAGGCAGAGACTTTGTTATAACAGATAGTGTGACATCTAAAAAAATTAATGTCATCATTACAAAGTCTTTTGAACAACTGATGGGCAAAAGCAGTGCTGTAAGTAAAACGTTGCATTATGACGGCGATACAAGCGGCACAGTTTTAAATATTGTTGGTGTGGTGAACGATTTTGTATATGGCGACATGTATGGCAAGCCGGACCCCGTTTTGTTTTCATGTATTCAAAATTCAAACGCTTCAGCATTATATGTTCGTTTAAAATCGACTGATGTGGAAGTTTCCCTGAAAAAAATTGAAGCGGTTGTCAAGAAAGACAATCCATCTTATCCATTCACTTATCAGTTCGCAGACGATCAATTCAACAAAATGTTCCTGAATGAACAGGTTGTGAGTGAACTCTCAAGAGTTTTTGCTACGTTAGCGATCATCATCTCCTGTTTAGGATTGTTTGGGTTAGCCGCTTTTACAGCCGAGCGCAGAACAAAAGAAATCGGCATCCGCAAAGTATTAGGAGCAAGTGTTGCGGGCATCACAACACTGTTATCAAAAGATTTTCTGCAGCTGGTGGCAATTTCATGCATTGTCGCATTTCCTGCTGCATGGTGGATGATGCATAGCTGGCTGCAGAATTATAAATACAGGATCGGGATAAGCTGGTGGATATTTTTAGCAGCCGGTATATCCGCATTACTGATTGCCTTAATCACCATCAGCTTTCAATCCATCAAAGCAGCTATTGCAAATCCGGTAACCAGCCTTCGCTCGGAATAAATGAGATAGATATCGTACATAAAAAAAGGCTCTGATTACTCAGAACCTTTTTTGCTCCCCCTGTTGGACTTGAACCAACGACCCTCTGATTAATCCCGAATTCTCGGGACTAGTCCCGTATGTACGAGACTCTAACCAGCTGAGCTAATCTTCCAACAGGAATAAAATCTGGAATACAAAGCATTTCAATCAGCTTCCTGCTCTTTTGCTTTTTTATAAATCGTTCAATGATTATAGTTTGAGATTCTGAAGTACTACACTCAAACAGCGCTTTCATTACCCACGGCCGATGCTTAGAAGTAAAAGTATTATGAGGATTATTATTATGTTCGATCAGCCTAAGGTGTGGATCCCTTGTATAGCCCACATAATATAGATTGGCGACATCGGAATAAATAACATAGATATAGTACATAAAAAAAGGCTCTGATTACTCAGAACCTTTTTCGCTCCCCCTGTTGGACTTGAACCAACGACCCTCTGATTAACAGTCAGATGCTCTAACCAGCTGAGCTAAAGGGGAATCTTTTAATTTACTTTTTTTCCTTTCGATCCTCTGATTAATCCCGCATGTGCGGGACTCTAACCAGCTGAGCTAAAGGGGAATCTCTTATTTACGTTTTTCCTTTCGACCCTCTGATTAATCCCGTATGTACGGGACTCTAACCAGCTGAGCTAAAGGGGAATCTCTTATTTACTTTTTTCCTTTCGACCCTCTGATTAATCCCGTATGTACGGGACTCTAACCAGCTGAGCTAAAGGGGAATCTGCTTTCCCTCTAACCAGCTGAGCTAAAGGGGAATCTCCCCGTCCAGGTTTCCCTGAAAGGGCTGCAAAAATAAGCTTTTTAGGCGTTTGGCAAAATCAGAATTGGATAAAATATCAGGCCAGATTCTTCGTTCATCCAAATTGTATCTGATATATTTCAAACCCTTATCTCATTCGTATCAAAGCCCTATCAGCAGGCGACCATCTCCAGATCAAGTCCAATCTAGATTGGACTTGATCTGGACTTAATCAGGATCTGATAGCCCATTGTTATAAATCAAACACTGAATCAATACAAATATTCTGTCCGGTAAGGAAAACGTTCCTTATAAAGTTCCTTCACCCTGCTCAACAACGAATCACGCAGGCCATCAATATTGGATCTTTCAGTGGCCGACATAAACACACAAACAGACTGCGTTTCGCTCTCCCATCTTTCTTTCAACTCCTTCAGCAATTCTTCTTTGGTTCCCGCCTCCAGCCACTCATCGAAATTCAACTCTTCATAGCGATCCATTTTATTGAACACATAAATAATCGGCTTGTCAAAGGCATTAATTTCCTGAAGCGTTTTATTCACTACACCCAATTGTTCTTCATATCGCGGATGTGAAATATCTACTACGTGTAATAACAGATCCGATTCTCTTACTTCATCCAGTGTGCTTTTGAAACTTTCTACCAGGTGATGAGGTAATTTCCTGATGAAACCCACCGTATCGCTCATCAGAAAAGGCATGTTTTCATAAACCATTTTCCTGGTGGTGGTATCGAGTGTGGCGAACAATTTATTCTCGGCAAAAACATCACTCTTGCTTAATAAATTCATCAGCGTTGACTTGCCAACATTGGTATATCCTACGAGCGCTACTCTTACGAGTTCTCCCCTTTCCTTTCTTTGGGTCTGCGCCTGCTTATCTATTTCCCTCAGTCTTTTTCTGAGCAGCGTAATTTTATCACGCACAATTCGACGGTCCGTTTCAATTTCCGTTTCACCCGGACCTCTTGTACCAATACCTCCTCCCAGTCTTTCCAGATGTTTCCACATACCTCTTAATCTGGGTAATAAATATTGGTATTGTGCCAATTCAACCTGAAGTCTTGATTGTGCTGTCTTCGCTCTTCTGGCAAAAATATCAAGGATCAAATCGGAGCGGTCGATGGTTTTTGTATCCAGTACTTTTTCAATATTGGTAATCTGAGAACCGGAAAGTTCATCATCGAAGATCACTACACGGATGTCTTTGCCCTGTATATAAGATTTGATCTCCTCGAGTTTTCCCTTGCCAATAAAAGTTTTGCTGTCAGGATGGGCGAGTTTTTGTACAAACTTCTTCATGGTCTTTGCACCCGCCGTCTCGGCAAGAAAAGCAAGTTCATCCAGGTATTCATTTACCTGTTGCTCGGTTTGATCCTGCTGCATCACCGCCACCAAAACAGCCTTTTCTTCGGGCTGCATGATATATCGCTCTAGTGCCAAATTTGTGTAATTTGATTAAAGATAAGACGATCAGGGTGATGGGTTATAGGTTATGGGTGATGGGTGATGGAAAAAACCCATAACTCATCTCTCATAACTTATAACCCACTAAGCACCAATCCGATTGAATACGGATTGACTGACGGTCCTGCGCCATCCTTAATTAATGGAGTAAGCTGGAGTTGCCCGAAGACTCCGATCCAGCCGTAATTTATACGGGCTGTTCCCACGATACGGCCGCTATTAAAGAACCGGGTAGAACTTTGTTTCTGTATGAATTGATTTTCCAGCTGGCCTGCTGCATTTTCAAGATCCTTTCCTTTATTATAGGCACTCAATAAAACGCCTGCTTTAAATCCAAGGGCAATTTTCCAGCTCTTGTTTGTATTCTCAGGATGAAAAGCGTACCTGAGTTCCAAAGGAACTTCGAGGTTAGTGAGCACAAGTTTATATTTCTTGTAATGATCGGTAGTAGATGTATTGGGGAATGCCAGTGTCTGATTTCCTGCCGTGGCAACCAGAACCTCAGTTTGTGCGAAAAATATATTGCTGGCATCAATGCCGATTCCCGCACCTACGCTAAAGTGAGGATCGCTTTTGAACGGAAAATCATACATGAAGTAAAAAGCAAATCCACGGGAAAAACCAGAAGTATTCATACTGTCGGTCTTCCCAATCCAGTTGTCGTAGCTGAATTCAATCATGAAGTGGTCATTAGCCCGGTTTGCGAGGTTCAGGGAAGCATAAGTGACTTTTTTCTTGCCATCTTTAGTAGTATCGGAGGCTGACTGAGCAAAAACAGCATGACCTAAAAATACCAGCAATGCCATGCTAACGAGCTTCTTCATATTTTAAGTTGAGTGACAAATGTATTTGCCTTGAGGTTAATAAAAGGTTAAAGCAATCAATAAAAAAGGCTCCTGGCATGGCCATGAGCCTTTGACATACAACGTGTTTGAAAAAATGCTAATCGGGTGGACCCTGCTGGGCTTGAACCAGCGACCCTCTGATTATGAGTCAGATGCTCTAACCAACTGAGCTAAGGGTCCCGCCTTTTCAGGCAGCTGCAAAAATATAGATTTCGAGCCCAGAATTAAAATATTCTGCAAGTTCCTGTTTTAAATGCAGCAATTAAATCTATTACATGGTCAATCAATATGATCAGTATTATAAGTAACTTGGTTACTTCTGCCAAAAAAGTTTTACATGCCAACGATTGCTTCTTCCAGAATACAATACCTCCAGACCAGGATAAGCCGGTTCGACGACCAGCTGGCTTACAAGGAGTTGTTCACTGGATTCTATCCTTCATTAATTCAATTTGTTTCCGGAATTATCAAATCCCGCCAATCGGCCGAAGAAATCGTTTCCGACTTGTTTATGAAAATCTGGGAGAAAAGAAAAACACTTGAAGAGATACACAATCTGCGTGTTTATTGTTTTGTGTCAGCACGTCACCTGAGTATTAACCAGCTCGAAAAACAAAAAAAACAGCATCATTCGGATATAGATAATTACAAAACCCGCCTCATTCACACCGCACCCAATCCTGAAGAATGTATGATCAGTGCAGAAATGATGCGTAGAATACAGGAGATAGTGGAAAAGCTGCCTCCCCGTTGTAAGTTATCTTTTAAACTCGTAAAGGAATACGGTTTTAAATACAGGGAAGCCGCAGAAATACTACAGGTTTCTGAGAAAACCGTCGAAAATCAACTGGCCATCGCATTAAGAAAAATCAGCGCAGCCGTTCATTTTGATATCGGCCGCAGCATACCGGTTATCGCGGGGTTACATTAAATGCACTCTCACACCCTCACACTCTCACACTTTATTTTTTTTCTTTTGGGGGTAAAATCAAATTCACCTGTCCTATTCCCGCTGCCTCCATATGGATAATGACCACATCTGGAATTTAATTGCTAAAAAGCTTGCCGGTGAAGCATCTGCAGGTGATTTAAAGGAACTGGAATCTGCCCTGCGCATGGATCCGGATCTGCATTATTCCCTCGAAGCTCTCCATGATATGTGGAAAAAGAAATCCCAGCAGGAACCCGAACAGTCCGAGATCGCTTTCCAGAAACATATGGAGAGAATGCATTCCATAGGCGTCGATATGGGCTCGAAAGAAAAAAGTTTATCTCCGGATGTGTATCCTTACTCCACTCCACGTTTCATGAACTGGAAATCGCTGGCATATATAGTTGCCGGGTTTTTTCTTATCACCGTTGGTTTTTATTTTTTCAGTATCCGAAATGCGCTGGTAACTCCTGCAAGTCAAAAACCAGTTTGGGAAGTAGAAACAAAGAATGGATCTAAAACAAATCTTGTTTTGCCCGATGGCAGTAGTGTTTGTCTGAATGCAGGTAGCCGTCTCAGTTATGATTCTACTTATGGATCTAAAATAAGAGAAGTCACATTGAGCGGCGAAGCCTATTTTGATGTAGTGAAGAATCCGGGTAAGCCCTTCATCATTCATGCCGGAAAAATAAATATCAAAGTGCTGGGAACGGTGTTTGATGTGAAATCATACCCCGGAGAAAAAACCATGGAGGCAAGTTTAATAAAGGGAAGTATTGAAGTGACCATACCCTCTGTTTCCTCCAAAAAAATTATTCTCAGGCCCAATCAAAAATTAGTAATAGATAAATCCGAACCCCTTTCATCTTCCGGTGTTAACAAGACTGCCATGATGCAGATGCCTGTAATGAGCATACAACACCTCAACAGAATTGGGTCCGACAGCATCATTGCCGAAACGGGTTGGGTGCAGAACCGACTTTACTTCAATGATATGTCTCTGCGTGAGCTTTTGAAAAATATGGAAAGAAAATATGGCGTTTCATTTCAGGTAAATGATTCATCGTTGTATTCCATTCATTTCACAGGAAGTTTTAAAGACGAGTCTTTGACGCAGGCGCTGGATGCACTGCGATTGACGGCCGCGATGTCTACGGAAGATTTTAAATACGAGTTAAAAGGTAATCAGGTATTTATTGATAATAGTTCAAAAGGTGTTCAATCAATTCAGCCAAAATGAAAATCACATCATTTATGAAATGTAGCTTCCTATTGGTGTTCGTTGCATTGTTACGTTTTACAGCAAACGCAGCCGGACAAACACCCGTTTCCATCCACATGAAAAATGTGGAGATCAATCAGGTTTTTGCTACACTGGAAAAAGAAAGCGGATATCATTTTCTGTTCAACAGTCGTCTGCCAGATTTAAATAAACTGGTAAACGTTGATGTTGATAACGCCGATATCGGTGAAGTATTGAAAAACATTTTCACCGGAACGAACCTTCAGTACAAAATGCTGGACAATAAATTAATTGTGATCAGTTCCAGTGATTTTGTAGACGATTTTGTAGTTAAAGGAAAAGTTACAGGAGATAATAACGAGCCTCTCTCAGGTGTCTCTATTACAGTGAAAGGTACAACTGCGGGTACCACTACTGATGCAGGTGGTCTATTTACTCTTTCCGTTTCCGAAAATGCTACATTAGTTTTTACATCTGTTGGATACCAACCACAGGAAGTTGCTGTGAATAATCAAACTTCTGTAAATGTACGCCTGGTACTTTCAGCAAGCAACATGGACCAGGTTGTTGTAATTGGATATGGTACTCAAAAAAGGGTTGATCTCACGGGAGCAGTGGGGTCAGTAAAAGGCACAGATCTTGTAAAACAACCTGTTGTAACACTTACACAGGCAATGCAGGGCCAACTGGCCGGAGTTCAGGTTATCAGCAGCGGTCAACCAGGCTCAGCACCTCAAGTTCGTATTCGTGGAACGGGTTCTATTCTCGCGGGTGCAGAACCATTATATGTTGTGGATGGGATTATCACAGACGACATTACTAATATCAACACGGCAGATATTCAAACAGTGGATGTTTTGAAAGACGCTTCTTCAACTGCCATTTATGGAGCCAGGGCAGCAAATGGAGTTGTTCTCATAACTACTCGCCAGGGCACTGGAAAAATGAAATTAAATTATTCAGTGAATGTTGGATTTAATCAGGCAGCCAATCTCGTAAAAATGGCAAACTCTACACAGTACTTGGCATACGAACAGGCTGCACTGGGGCCACCACTTACAGCCACAGGTTATTCGACAGATTGGTATAGTCAGATTTTAAGGACAGGTTTTTATCAGAATCACAATTTATCTATGTCAGGCGGATCTGATAAAAATAAATACCTGCTATCAGTAGGCTATACAACCGACGAAGGAATAGTTATTGTCAATAATTACACACGGTTAACTGCGAGATTCAATAATGAATTTACAGTCAATGAGTATCTCAAACTTGGAATCCTCGCATCCTATTCTCATAGTGTTACACAGAATGTACCACTAGGTTCAATTTTTCCTGATGCATACAGGGCAGCTCCAGTAGTACCCGGTTTGTTGAATGGTAAATATGGCAACACATCCAAATTTCAGAATGTGGGCAATCCGATTCTGGATGCCCATGGAACAGATGATCAAAGTATAGACAACAGGATTCAGGGAGCCGCTTATATTGATATAACACCTTTGAAAGGATTAACATTCAGATCCACTTTCGGCGACGAAGTTGATTTTTATAACGACCGCCAATACACTTACCAATTACCAAATGATACCACTGTGTTTACTGAAAATGGTGGAAGTCAGGGGCCTTCCCAAAGTGTATTAGCACTAACGAGTACCACGTATTACCATTGGACATGGGACAATACACTTACTTATAAAAAAAGTATTGATAAAAGCAATCTTACCATTTTGGTTGGA